>JBCCAW010000757.1:0-2326 GCA_039814655.1 Myxococcota bacterium
ACGGGGGCGCCTACGCCGAGGCGCTGAGCGCGGCCGATGCGAGTCTCGCGCGCGCGGCCGCCGCGCGCTCCGGCGAACAGGGTCGCCTCGCCGTGGGGCGCCTCGCGCGTATGGCCGAGCTCACGCGAACGCTCGACGAGACGCTCCTCGTGGCGGCGGACGGTCGCTGGTGCCGGCCGCCGCGCGGTCCCGAGCTCAACTTGCGTCGCTCGCCAGTGCTCGCGGCTGCGCTCCGGGCCCTGGTCGGCGCGCGCCAGGACGCCGGGGGCGGCGCGTCGCGCGTCGCGCTGCAGGCGGCCATTTGGCCCGGCGAGCGCATGAGCGCTGCGTCGGCCCGGAACCGGCTCGACGTGGCCGTAAGCAAGCTTCGGCAGAAGGGACTCGAACTCTGCATCACGACGGACGTCGCGGCGTATGGGCTCACCGGCCCGCTTCTCAGCGTGCCGTCACGGTGAAGGTGACGGGCACGTTCTGTGCTCCCAACCGGTCGTCGATTTCCAAGACGAGCGCCGCCGTGCCCGGGACCAGCGGCACCGCCCCCCCGATCGGGATCGCCTCTCCGTCGAGGCGTGCCGCCACCTCGATGCGCGCGGCGGGGCCGCGCTCGATCGTCAGCTCCACGGACGCGTCGACCTCGAGGGTGAGCGCGCAGGGAACGCCATCACCCAGCCGAAGCGTGTAGGAAAGCGATTCGGTAACGGCCACCACCAGCGCTCCGTCGCAGTCGGCGAGCGCTGCCGCTTCGAGCGATGAAGGCCGGGCGTCGAGGCGAAGATGCCCCGTCCCCGGTCCCACGACGTCGATCGCGTGCGTACCCGCGGGTAGCAGCGTACGCGCCGGGCTCGGGGGTTGAGGCGTTCCGGCCAGACGGAGCGTCGCGCCCGCGGGCGGGCGGAGCGCTACGCTGGCCTCCGCGTCGAGCTGCAGCTCGACGCGCGCGGCCGCCGGAACTTCCTGCACGAAAAGGGCCCGGGCCGGCGGCGCGAGGACCGGCGTACCGGCGTCGGTCACGCCGTCGTCGGTCATGGCGTCGGTGATGTCGGCGTCGGTCATGCCGGCGTCGATGGCGCCGATGGCGACGCCTTCGTCCCCGCAAGCCACGAGAGCCGAGAGCAGCAAGAGCGAGCAGCGCACCCAGGCACTGTGGCCGCGGATCGCGCCGCCAGCCCTGCTTATTTTCGTCTTAACTCGAGCGCGAAGGCGAGGCGCTCACGAGATCAGAGTCATGAACATGCCGTCAGGTCGGGCGAGAAGCAGGGTGAGCGGCCCACCGTGGCCAGAGCCAAACAGCGTATCCCCGTATCCTTGGATGCCGAAGAGGCGGTCAGAGGCTCATCATCTCGCGCAGCTTGGCGAGCCCCGCTTTCTCATCCATCGTGGCGTAGAATTGGCTCCCGTCGTGCCTTCCAAGGCGCGTCATCTGCATGTGTCCGGTCGCCGTACGCACCAGAACCACGAGGGCGGGCGTGCGAAGAAAAAGGCGGGGGCGCCAATCGTGATGAAGCTGCTCGAAGGCTGGGTCATTGCTGGCCGGAGGGGCGTTGCGAACGTCGTATAGAAAGCCCAGTGGTGCTCGCAGCCCTTCGGGCCCCGTACGTGATGCTTGCCAGTCGTCGGCGAGCATGAGGAACTGCCGGTAACCTCGGTTGACGGCCTCATGGTCCGGGTAGGGCGTGGGCCTTCGGTGCAGCCACATCACCCCGTCCGGGTGTAGTTCGACACGAAAGAACTCCTGATCGACGGTCTCGACGTCGGCCACGTACCACCCCCCAGGGCCCGGCCAAGGAGGCCCAGGCCAGACCGTACTACGTGGACGTATGCTCGGGGGCTCCGCACAGTCCTCAGTCGATGGTCCGTTCGCTATGAGCTGGCGGGCGGTGGAGGATTGAGCATTGGTGAGGAATAATGCCCGGGTCCGCGACGAAGGATCAGTGGGTCGACGATGGAGCTTTCCATCGCCGAGTCTATGGAGTCCATCCTCGGCTCCGACCCAGAGGCCGTGTTCAGGTGAGGGATCGAATGCTCGCCTCGTGCCGGGCACCACGCGGTCGCGCCGGCGGTGCGGGGCGCCGAGTACGCCCGTGTACAGCACCTGGTTCTCGTGCCGCTTCGTGATGACCACCGCGAGGCGCGCCAGACCCAAAACAAGCGCTTCCGACAGGAAGTGCCTGTTGGCTAGAGCATTGCCGTCACGTCGAAGGTCGCCGGTTGCTGCGCGAGCCATGCGCGGGCTTTTCGTGCCGCGGGCAGCCATTCGCTGCGCCGGGTGGGCTCGTGGGCCTCGAGATGCGCGACCACCAGCGCCGTCGCCAGGAGCTCCGGGTCG
>JBCCAW010000339.1:0-6470 GCA_039814655.1 Myxococcota bacterium
ACGTGCTCGGCGCGCTCCTTCGGGTCCGCGAGCAGCTCCTCCTCCGCCGCCCGGTCGGCCGCGGCGGTCGTACCCCGGGGCCGGGTGCCCGCGATGGGCCGGAGCATGGCCTCGCCGTCCTCGACGCGGACCAAGGTCTCGGGGCTCGCGCCGGCCACCTCCACCTCCGGAAGCCGCAGGAAGTACATGTAGGGCGAGGGGTTCACGACGCGAAGCGCGCGGTAGACGTCGAAGGCCTTGGCGCCGCGGGCCGGCACGGTGAAGCGCTGGGAGAGCACCAGCTGGAAGATGTCCCCCTCGACGATATGCGCGCGGCTCCGGCGCACGGCCGCTTCGAAGTCCGCGCGGGCGAAGCTCGAAGGAGGGAGCGCCTCGCGGAGGCCAGGGTTCGGCAGGGCCAGCGGCGGCAAGGGCGGCGGGCTCCGGAGCCGCGCCCGGAGCCCGGCGATGCGTTCCTTCGCCTCCGCGTAGGCCTCCGCCGGCGTCCGCCCGGCGGTCCGCTGGGGAACGACAATACGCAGCGTTTGCCGGAGCCCGTCGAAGATGAGCAGCGCCCCCCCGAAGGCGAAGTGGAGCTCTTCGGCGTCGCCGCGCGGCGCGCCTACGGTGGGCTCGAAGCGGCGAACCGCCTCGTAGCTGAGGTAGCCCACGGCGCCCCCCCAAAAGCGCGGTAGACCGAGCTCCGCGAGGGCCTCCGGGGGCGGCGGCGCCCAGGCCGCCAGCTCGCGGCGAAGACCTTCCTCGTAGGGGTCGCCAGCATGCGCGGTTTCCACCCCGTCCTCGGTGCGCAGGTAGCGGCCTCCCCGTCCGCGGAGCAGCACCGGCGCTCCGGCGCCGACGAAGCTGTAGCGGGCCCAGGTCTCGCCGCCGACGACGCTCTCGAGGAGAAAGCTGCCCGGCGCGTCACCGACGGCGGCGAAGGCCCGCACGGGCGTGAGATCGTCAGCGACGAGCTCCTCCACCACGGGCACGACGGCCGCACGGCGAGCGAGCTCCGCGAAGCGCGTCAAATCGGGAAGCGACGCCATCGGCGAGAGCTTAGTACTCTCCCTCGAGCGCGGGGCGGGGCAGTCGCGAAGTGCGCCGCGGCGCTCGAAATCCACGCCCGTTGGGGCTAAGCCAGGGCCATGCCCTCGCCCTCGCCCTCGCGCCTCGACGCCACCCTCGCGGAGCTCGACCCGGAGCTCGGCCACCTCATCACGGGCGAGGAAGCGCGCCAGCGCGACAAGCTCCGCCTCGTCCCGAGCGAGAACTACGCCTTCCCGGCCGTGCAGGAAGTCGCCGGCACGGTGCTCAACAACAAGTACAGCGAGGGCTACGCCGGCCGGCGCTACTACGAGGGCCAGCAGAACATCGACGCCGTCGAGCGGCTGGCCATCGAGCGGCTGAAGACGCTCTTCGGCTGCGAACACGCCAACGTGCAGCCCTACTCGGGCAGCCCAGCCAACCTCGCCGTCTACCTCGCCTTCTGTCAGCCCGGCGACAAGGTGATGGGTCTGAGCCTGGACGCCGGCGGGCACCTCACGCACGGCCACAAGGTCTCCATCAGCGGCAAGTACTTCGAGGCCGTGCAGTACGGCGTCAATCGAGGCGATCACCGCATCGACTTCGACCAGGTCGCCGCGCTCGCGCGTGAGCACCGGCCGAAGCTGCTCTGGGCGGGCATCACCGCGTATCCGCGGGCCGTCGACTTCGACCGCTTCGCGGAGATCGCCCGGGAGGTGGGCAGCGTGCTCGTGGCGGACATGAGCCACATCTCGGGCCTCGTGGCCGGCGGCGCGCACATGAGCCCGGTGGGGCGCGCGGAGATCGTCACGAGCACCACGCACAAGACCTTCCGCGGCCCCCGCGGCGGCATGATCCTCATGGACAAGGGGCACAAGAAGGCCATCGACCGGGCCGTGTTCCCGGGGCTCCAGGGTGGACCGCACAACGCGACCACCGCGGGCATCGCCGTCGCGGCCAAGCTCGCGGCCACGGACGATTTCAGGGGCTACGCGGGGGCCGTCGTCACCAACGCGAAGACCCTGGCCGAGGGGTTGCTCTCCGCGGGCATCGATCTGGTGACCGGCGGCACGGACAACCACCTCATCCTTTGCGACCTGACGGGCAAGGACGTGCCCGGCAAGGTCGCCGCGCAGGCGCTCGATCGCGCGGGCATCGTTTGTAACTACAACTCGGTCCCCTTCGACACGCGCAAGCCCTTCGACCCGAGCGGCATTCGCCTTGGTACGCCGGCGATGACCTCGCGGGGCATGGGCGCCGGCGAGATGACGCGGCTGGCTGGCTGGATCGCCGAGGTCGTCGCCGCGCCGGAGGACGAGGCCCGGCTCACGCGCATCGCCGGCGAGGTAAAGGACCTCTGCGACCAGTTCCCGGCCCCGGGCGTGCCGGCGGCGTGAGCCGATGAAGGCCCGTGACCAGGAGCCCGTGGTCGCTCGGGAAGGCGCGAACAGGGCGGGCGCCGCCTTCGTCGCGGGGGCACCTGGCGTGCTCGGCGTCGTCTCCGTGCTCGCCGCTCTCGATCGCCTGAGCCGCGGCCACCCAGACGCGGAAGACGTCACGCTCCTGGTCTTCGGAGCCGCCTTCATGTTCCTGGGCTGGCGCCTCTGGCGCTTCACGACGGGGCCGCGCATGAGGGTCGCCGGCGATACGCTCTGGGTGTCTCGGTTTTTCGGAAGCACGCGCTACCGCTTTTCGGAGATCGAAGCCCTCGGCCGCTACCGGCGCCTCGTGAAGCCGAGCGCCCGCGGGGCCACGGGTCGCCTGCCCTTCAACCTGCACCTGCCGGTGCTGGTGGTCGCGACCGCACGCGGCAAGGTCGCCGAGCACACGCTGCCCGGCTCGGGCGGCGCGACGATCCTCGACGCCTTGAGTGCTCGGAGCGGCATCGCGGTGCAGAGGCTCCCGGACGGCGAGTCACGTCCGGCGGATTTCGGCCAGCGCCTTTCCTGATGCGGAGGCGCACGCGCCGCTTTCTGGACGGGGGAGCCCGGACCCGTAGCCTCGCTCCATGAGCCGGATGTTTCCCGCGGGGCTGGTTGCCGTGCTGGCGGTGGTGCTGCCCGGTGCGCCCTCGCGCGCCACGCCGCCTCCCCGGGTGAGCGTCGGTGGCCTCGCCTTGAACCCCGCGGACCCGGAGGCCCGCGCGCGCATCACCGACGCGCTTGCGACGCTCGAGATCACCCTGGCGGGCCCCGAGGGGAGCGAGACGCTGCCGGCGCGGGCCCTCGGCGTGACGCTGGACGACGATACGCTCGCGCGATGGCTTCGGGACGCGGCCGACGCCTCCACCACGCTCGGCGCGCAGGCCGACGAAGGGCCGCTTGCCTTGCGCGTGCCGCTGCGCGTGGACCCGGGACCCGCGCTCGCGAAGTTGACGGCCTGGAAGGAACGCGCGGACCGGCCGGCACGCGACGCGCGCCTCGACCCGGCGACGGGACGCGTCGCGCCAGAGCAAGAGGGACGGGCCCTCGACGTATGGGCCAGCCTCGATGCGCTCCACGGCGCCCTCGACCGGCTGGCCCTCGACCTCCGGGCCGACGCGGAGGTGCTGCTGGTGGTGGCCCGGACGCCAGCGAAGCGCACGGCGGCGGAGCTTCGAGACGTGGACGTGAGCGCGGTGCTCGGCACCTTCGAGACGCCCTACGCGCAGACCGAAGACGCGCGGGACCGGACGCACAACCTTCGCGTGGCGGCGGAGAAAATCGACGGACACGTGCTCCTGCCCGGCGAGGTCTTCGACTTCAACGCGCTCGTCGGCGACCGAAGCCTCTCGGGCGGCTTCAAGCCCGCGCCGGTGATCGCCGGGGGCGAGCTCGTCGACGGCGTCGGCGGCGGCGCCTGCCAGATCGCGGGCACGCTCCACGCGGCGGCCTTTTTCGCCGGCCTCGAGGTGATGGAGCGCCACCCGCACAGCCGGCCGAGCTGGTACATCAAGCTCGGCCTCGACGCCGCCGTGAGCTACCCGAACCTGAACCTGCGCTTTCGCAACGACCAGGACGCGCCGGTGCTCCTCCGACTCGTCGTCGAGGGCGGGAAGACGCGCGCCGAGGTTCGGGGCGCTAGGCGCGAGGAGCTCGTGACCTTCGTCCGGCGCATCGACGACTTCACGGCCTACGAGGAGCGCGAACTCGAAGACCCGGAGCTCCCTGCAGGGGTCCGCGTGCTTCGTCAGCGCGGCGTCCCGGGCTTTCGCGTGACGCGCTGGCGCGTGCGCCGGGACCCGGAGCGCAATCAAGCGCGGCGCCAGCGCATGCCCGTCGACACCTATCCCCCCACGCCACAGGTCTGGCGCGTCGGCACGGGAAGCGAGGCGCCCGAGGACTACCAAGCGCCCGAGGGCGACGGGCACCCGGAGTACACAGCCGACGAGTACACGGAGCTCTCCCAGGGCGTCGGCGTGGACGGCACGCTCGTGGTCCGCCGCGCCGGACGTACCGGACGCCCCGGCTGGACGCTCCGCGCCGGCATGCCCCCGGCGACGCCCGAACGCTGAACTCTACGACGCACCGGCCGCGCCGAGCACGGCGTCGTCGTCGAAGGCGCGGAGCGCCGTCGGCCGGCGCGCTATCGTGGCGCCCATGCCGACGGTCGCTCCCCCCGAAGAGCTCGTGCGCGAGCTCGAGGTGCTCGTGAGGGCCCACCATCCGCTCCTGCTCTTCGAGACCGTCGAGGAGGAGCGCCTTCGAAGCTGCCTCGGCTACGTGGCGGACCGGGTGGGGCTGCCGCTCTTCACCTGGGACGCGATCCGCGGGCTGGAGATGCAGACGCCGGACGGCGGCCGCCCGCCGGGCACGCACGACGCCGAGAAGGCCCTCGCGTTCATCGAGGAGGCGGACCTCGAGGCGCTGTTTTTTCTGCCGGACTTTCCCGAGCTGGAGGGGCCCGTGGCGACGACCCGGGTGAAACGCATCTACCGCCGCTACTTCGCGCACCGCGGGCAGGTGGTGATCTCCGGTCCGGACGTGCTCCTGCCGCCGAGCCTCGAGCCCCTTTTCACGCCCGTCGACCTGCCCGCGCCGAGCGTCGAGGCCTATCACGGCTTCGTCCAGGAGCTGATCCGCGACCTGGCGAAGGAGCTGCCGGTGCAGGTCGCGCTTTCGCCCGACGACGCCACGGTGCTCTTCCAGGCGCTGCACGGGCTCTCGCTGAGCGAGGTCGAGAAGATCATCAGCCGGGCCGTGGTCGAGGACGGCCGCCTCGACCGGTCCGATCTCGAGACCATTCTCGCGGCCAAGCGCCGGGTCATCGAGCGCTCGGGGCTGCTCGAGTACTTCCACCACGATCAGCGCCTTCGCGACGTCGCGGGCCTGACGCAGCTCAAGGCGTGGCTCCGCAAGCGCCACGGCGCCTTCGCCCACGCCGCGCGGGCCCGGGAGTTCGGCCTCACGCCCCCTAAGGGCCTGCTCCTCATCGGCGTGCAAGGCTGCGGAAAGAGCCTCTGCGCGAAGGCCGTCGCCGCCGAGTGGCGCCTCCCGCTGCTGCGCCTCGACCCGGGCCGGCTCTACGAGAAGTACTTCGGCGAGAGCGAACGCAACCTCCGCCGCGCCATAGGTCTCGCCGAATCCATGGCTCCGGTGGTGCTGTGGATCGACGAGATCGAGAAGGCCGTGGGCACCGGCGAGGGGAGCGCCGACGGGGGCACGAGCCAGCGCATCCTCGGCTCGTTCCTGGCCTGGCTCCAGGAGAAGCGCGAGAGCGTCTTCGTCATCGCGACGGCCAACGACATCTCGAACCTCCCGCCGGAGCTGCTCCGGAAGGGGCGCTTCGACGAGATTTTCTTCGTGGACCTGCCCGACGCGAGCACGCGCCAAGAGATCTTCTCGGTGCATCTCGCGAAGCGGAACCGGAAGCCGGAGGACTTCGCGCTCGACGCGCTCGCCACGGCGAGCGAGGGCTTCAGCGGCGCGGAGATCGAGCAGGCCGTGCTGAGCGCGCTCTACGGCGCCTTCGAGCGCGACGAGGGCCCGCTGACCACGGACGACGTGCTCCAGGAGCTCGGCATGACGCGGCCGCTCAGCGTGACCATGGCCGAGCGCATCGAAAGCCTCCGCGCCTGGGCCCAAGAGCGCTGCGTCCCGGCTGGTTGAGCATGGCGGAGGCTCCCTGGACGCCCCAGGAGGCGCCGCCGCAAGGGCCCGCGCAGGAGGGCCCACGGCTCCTCGCCGTGGACCTCGGGCTCCGCACGGGCCTCGCGGTCTTCCTGCGAGTCCCGTGGGGCGTGCGCCTGCTGAGCTACCGCTCGCAGAACTACGGCAGCCCCGCGCGGCTCAAGCGCGGCGCCCGGGGCGCCATCGCCGAGGTGCCCGAGCTGGGCGCCTTGGCGCTGGAGGGAGACGCGCAGCTCGCTCGGGCCTGGGCCCAGCCCGCCGAGCGCCGCGGAGCACGGGTGCTGCTGTGCCAGGCCGAGCGCTGGCGCGGCCCGCGCCGTACGCCCCCGGACCCGCCCCCCGGGCCCCCGCGGGGGC
>JBCCAW010000095.1:0-13966 GCA_039814655.1 Myxococcota bacterium
CCCCGGGACGCCGCCGGACCACTTCGTGCTCGTCGCCGCGCCCACGCCCGCCGTCCGCCTCGTCGCCTTCCTCGGGGGCGTCTCGGCGTCGAGCGCGATGATCCTCGCGAGCTCCCTGGCTCTCGGCGGCATGGTCGTGAACCACCTCGTGGTCCCGCTCCGCGGCACCCGGGGGCTCTCGCGGCCCTACGTTCACCGCTTGCGCCAGGGTGTGATCGTGGCCCTCGTCGGCGCCGGCTTCGCCTTTCACGCCGTGAGTCCCCGGCACGGCACGCTCGTCGACCTGGGTCTCGTCAGCTTCGCGGCGGTGCTCCAGCTCTTCCCGGGCGTGCTGGCCACGCTCTTTTGGCCCCGGGCGACGCGCGAGGGGATCATCACCGGCCTCGTGTGTGGCGGAGCCGTGTGGCTCACGATCACCGCGCTGCCGCTCCTCGGCTGGGCGTCACCGAGCGAGGCCCCGCGGGCCCTCGGCCTCGACGTGGATCCCCGCGGCGCCGCCGTGTGGCTGTCGCTCCTGGCCAACGCGCTGGCGGTGGCGCTGGGCACGCTGTTGGTTTCTCCCCGGGCCATCGAGCAGGCCGCGGCCGCGTCGTGCGCCAACGTGCTCGGGACCGCCGCGCACAACGCCCCGCCCGCGCTCCAGGTGCTCGAGAATCGCATCGCCGCCGCTCTGGGCCCGTCCGGTGCAGCCTCGGAACTCGCCGCCACGCGCACGCGGCTCGGCATGGCGCCGGCGGACCGCAGCCCGCTGGCCGTGCTCCGTCTCGCCGACGAGCTCGAGCGCCGGCTGAGCGCGCTCCTGGGACCGCTCTCGGCACGGCGCATCGTGCGCGGCGACGACGCCCCAGAAGCCGTCTCGCTCGTCGCCGCCGAGCTCCGGTTCTTGCGCGACCGGGAGACGCAGTCGCGCTCCGTTCCCCCGGAGACCCTCGAGGCCTCGCTGGAACGGGTGCGGCGCTATCTCTCGGGCGTTCTCGACGAGCTTCCGCTCGGCGTCTGCGCCGTCGACGGGGGCGGCGCCATCGCCGTGTGGAACCGCGAGTTCGAGGAGCTGACGGGCATCGACGCCGAGGCCGTGGTCGGACTTCCCCTCGCCCGCATCGGCGCGCCCTGGGCCGACGTGCTCGCCGGGGAGCTCCGCGGAACGCCCGGCGGCGTCGCGGTCCGCATCGTCGAGGGCGGCGAGCACGAGCACATTCGGGAGACCGTGCTCCCGACGGCGCGCGGCGAACGTGTGCTCCGCTTTCGGCGCGGCGTGCTCCTGGAGGGGGCGTCGCCTTCGGATTCGCTCGCCGGGCAAAGCGGAGCGCTCGTCGTCATCGAGGACTTGACCGAACGCCGCGCGCTCCGGCGCCAGCTCGAGCATAGCGACCGCCTCGCCTCGCTCGGGCGCATGGCCGCGGGCGTCGCGCACGAGCTCGGCAACCCGCTGGCAGGCCTGCTCATGGTCGCGAAGAACCTGGCCCGCGAGCCCCACGCCGAGGACGCGGAAGAGCGCCTCGAGCTCATCGTGGACGAGGGCCTGCGCATCGAAGCCACGCTCCGCGAGCTGCTCGCCTTCGCGCGGAAGGAAGGCAAGCGCGACTCCCTCGAGATCGAGCGGGGCCCGGTCCGCCTCGACGACGTCTGCAACGACGCGGTGCGCCTCGCGGACATGGGAGGCCGGGGCCCGGACGTGCGCTTCGTCCTCGACGCGCTCGGCGAGGCCGAGGTGCTCGGGTCGCGAAGGCAGCTCACGCAGGTGCTCGTGAACCTCCTGAGCAACGCACGGCACGCCTCGTCCGACGGCGACGTGGTGCAGATCCGCGTCGAGGCGCGTGGACGCGAAGGCGTAGCGGGCTGGTGTGTGGCCGTCTCCGACGCGGGTCCCGGCGTACCCGAGACCATCGCCGAGCGCATCTTCGAGCCCTTCGTCACCACGAAACCCGTCGGTGAAGGGACGGGCCTCGGGCTCGCCGTCAGCCAGCGCATCGCCCAGGCCCACGGCGGCGCGCTGGAATTCGAGCGCCGCGGGCCTAGCGGAGGAGCGGTATTTCGCCTTTGGCTCCCGCCGCGTCCCGTCGCCTCGGAGCGGAGGCAGGACGCCGACCCCGCGGTCGGCGTGCGGGCCCCGAGGCCGGAGAGCGTCGCATGAGCAACATTCTCGTCGTCGAAGACGAGGCGGTGATCCGCGGGGAGCTAGCCCGCGTGCTCCGCCGCGAGGGCCACGAGGTCACGGCCGTAGAGGACGTTCCGTCCGCGCTCGATGCGGGCCCGGCCTCCTTCGACCTGCTCCTCACGGACCTGCATCTCCCGGGGCCGAGCGGCGACACGCTGCTCGACGCCACGGAGACGCCGGTCATCGTCATGACCGCCTTCGGCAGCGTACGGACCGCCGTGGACGCCATGAAGCGAGGCGCCGCGGACTATCTCTCGAAGCCCTTCGACCCCGACGAGCTCGTGCTCACGGTGACCCGCGTGCTCGGCCGGCGACGCCTGGAGCGCGAGAACGACGCGCTCCGGCGAACGCGCCCGGCCCCCACGGGCATGGTGGGCGCGTGCGCGGCCATGCGCGACGTCTTCGCGCGCATCGAGAAGGTGGCGCCGACCAACGCCACGGTGCTGGTGCTCGGGGAGTCGGGCACGGGCAAGGAGCTGGTGGCCAAGGCGATTCACGAGCAGAGCGAGCGGAAGGCCTCCGGGGCCTTCGTCCCCGTGAACTGTGCCTCCATCCCGGAGAACCTCGTCGAGAGCGAGCTCTTCGGTCACGAGCGCGGCGCCTTCACCGGGGCCGTGGCCGCGCAGACGGGCCTCGTGGAGGCGGCGCACGAGGGCACGCTTTTTCTCGACGAGATCGGCGAGCTGCCCGCCTCGGCGCAGGCGCGGCTCCTGCGCGTGCTTCAGGAGCGCGAGGTGCGCCGGGTGGGGTCGAACAAGGCGAAACGGGTCGACGTGCGGCTCGTCGCGGCCACGCACCGGAACCTCCGGGCGATGGTCGGCGAAGGCACCTTTCGCGAGGACCTCTACTTCCGTCTCAAGGTGCTCGAGATCGAGCTGCCGCCGCTGCGCGACCGGGGCGACGACGTGTTGGCCATCGCAAGAACGCTCCTCGAACGCGAGGCCCGGCGCCGCTCCAAGGGAACGCTCACCTTCGACGAAGACGCCGAGAAGGCGCTCATCGAGCACGAGTGGCCGGGCAACGTGCGTGAGCTTCAGAACGCCGTGGAGCGAGCGCTCATTCTCCACGAATGCGGACCCGTGACCCGCGCGCTCCTCGGCCTGGAACCGAGCCCCGTGCGGCCCTCGCAGCCGCCCCGGGCCGAGCTGAGCCTCGAGGAGTACTTCAAGGCCTTCGTGCTCGAGCATCAGGGCAGCGTTGGGGAGACGGAACTCGCCCGGCGCCTCGGCATCAGCCGCAAGTCGCTCTGGGAGCGGCGCCAGCGCCTCGGCATTCCCCGGCCCAAAAAGGTGAGCTGAAGGCCTCCCGGACGCCGGAAGTCCGTTATGCTCTCGCCCGCCTTGGCCGGACGGGAGGACCAACAGGCGACCCTCGCGGAACTCTTCGCCGGGCGCCTCCGCATCGGAAGTGCGCTGCCCTGGGGCGGACTCGCGCTCGTTCACCGCGCGACGCCCCTCGAGGCCGCCGCGGGGACGCGCTTCACGCTGGCCGTGCTCCCCGTGGACTGCGAGTCGGACCCGGCCCGGGCCGAACGCCTCCGGGCCCTCGGCGACGCCGCGAAGGCCGTGACCCATCCGGGCCTGCTGCCGCTCATGAGCTTCGGCGTTCAGCTGGGGGTCCCCTTCTTCGTCTACGAACACCTCGAGGCGGAGACCCTCGAGGAGAGGCTGGCCCGGGGCTCCTTGCCCGCCGAAGAGGCTCGCGCGCTCGGGCGCGCGCTGCTCGGCGCCCTCGGCGCCGCGCATGCGGCGGGCCTCCATCACCTGGACCTGACCCCGGCCAACGTGCTCGTCGCCGAGGGTCGGCTCCTGCTCCTGGGGCTGGGCATCGCCCGGCTCGTGCGCGAGGTGAGCCCGGACAAGACGGGGCCCACGGGGCGCGGCTCGGGGGTGGACGCGCGTCGCTTTCTCGCGCCGGAGATTCTCCGTGGGGAACGAGGCGGCGCGCAAAGCGACGTCTACTCCGTCGGAGCGCTGCTGCACCGGGCCGTCGTCGGAGTGGCGCCGGGGCGTCCCCCGGTCCCCGGGGCGCTCCTGGCCTACGACGCGAGCCCGGGCCTGCGCGAGGTCGTCGAGCGCGCGCTCACCATGGAGCCGGAGGGGCGCTTCGCGTCCGCCGACGAGATGGCCGCGGCGCTCGAGGCGACGCGCGCCACGCCCATCTCCAGCGTGCCCCCGCCGCGCGGGGAACCGCTCGTCGCACCGGCCCGGGACCCGGACCGCGCCGGGCTCCCCACGGGCCTGCTGCTGGCCGGGGCGCTGGTGGTGCTGGTGGCCGCGCTGGTGGCCATGGGCCTCTTCGGGGCGGGCGCGGACGCGGAGGAGCCGCCGGCGCCTCCAGCCCCGGCCGGGCCCGCATCCCCGGAGAGCTCCGGCGACGCGGAAGGTCCCGGCCCGGACACGCCGGCCACGGAGAACACGGCACCGGAGCCCCCTCCGCGCGCCGGCGACGGCGCTGGCTCGGGCGACGGTCCCGGCGAAGCGGCCGCTGCGGGCGAGCCGCTGGCCGGTGAGCTTCCCGCGGCCCTGGCGGACGCCCTCGACCGCATCGAGGCCGGGGAGCGCTTCGAGGCCCCCAGCGCCTTCGACCCGCTCTACGGCTACACGCGACGGAGCCCCGAGGACCCCCGGGGCTACCTGGTGCTGGCCCGCGCGTTCATGGCGCGCGGCTACCGAAGCGCCGCGTTCTCGCGCTACGGCTACGCCTTCCGTCTCGATGCGGCGCTCGCGCGCCGGGACCCGCACGTGCTCCCGGACCTCGTCGACGTCGCCGCGCGGGCGTCGGACCCGGGAATCGAGGGGCGTGTGCTGCGCTTGCTCCGTACCCACTACGGTCCCCGGGCCTTGCCGGCCGTCGACGCGGCGCTCGACGCCGAAAGCCGTCGCGGGGTGCGCCAGCGCCTGATGCGTCTCCGCACCGTGCTCGAGCGGCCCCCCGAGCGTGGCAGCGCCCCATGACCCCCCCCGGAACGCCGGCGCCACGCGTGAGGGACCCCTCCGCGCACCGCGCGACGCCTTGACAGCCCCGAGCAGGGGCGTTTCGCTGTCGCCTCTTGGCCACTCGACCCACGGTTCTCCGCATGCTGATGGCGTCGACGGCGCTCGCCTGTTCCGGCGGCGGCGCCCCGGTCTCCGTCGGCGCCGACGGCGGCGACGCAGCCGCCGCGGACGCGGGCCTTCCGGCCGACGACGGCGCGGGTCTCGACCTGGCCCCGCCGGAGGACCTCGGGCCGCCGGACCCCTTCGCGGACGAGCTCCCCTGGGAACCCTGCTCGCTCTTCACGGGCTCGAGCTCCCCCGGCGCGCTCTGCCTGACCTGGCCGCTGCCGCTCCGCCACGACGACCCCGAAGGACCCACCATCGACGTCTTCGTGAAGCGCATTCCCGGAGGCGGCCGGGGGCAGCTCTGGCTGCTCCAGGGCGGCCCCGGCGGCGTCTCTGCGTACATGGAGGGCAACGGCCGTACCTGGGGCCGCGCCGTCGGCTACGACGCCTACATCGTCGAGCACCGCGGGGTCGGACGCTCCACGCGCCTCGGCTGCGCCGAACAGGAGGCCCAGGAGAGCGACGAGGGCTACCGCATCACCCCCGAGGAGTTCGGGCCCTGCGTCGACGCCGCCTTCGCCCAGTTCGGCGAAGACGAGTTCGAAGCCCTCTCCTCCGTGACCGAGGCGGCGCGGGATCTCGGGGCGCTGATGGAGCTCTTTCGCGAGCCCAACGACCCGCTCTTTCTCTACGGCGTCAGCTACGGCACCTACTGGGGCTCGCGGTTCCTGCAGCTCTTCCCGGAGCTCGTGGACGGGGCCATCCTCGACTCCATCTGCGGCCCCGGGGGCTGCGGGTTTCCGCTGCGCTTCGACGTGGGCTTCGACGAGATCGGGCGCGAAGTGCTCGCGGCCTGCGCCGACGACGAAGCCTGCGCGGCGCTCTTCGAGACCGAGGACCCCTATGCCGAAGGCTTCGAGGCGCTCCGGAGCTTCGACACGCGCTGCCCCATCGCGGCGGGGGGCCGGACCACGGCCATGGACATCCGCGGGGGACTGGGCTTCCTGCTCACCGCGCGGAACACGCGCCGGGCCGTGCCCGCGGTGCTGCGCATGGCCGCCCGCTGCGACGTCGAAGACCAGCGAGCGCTTCGCTTCTTCGGGGACCTGCTCTTCCCGGAGAGCCCGACGGTCTGGCCCGACGAGGTGGCGCGCCTTCGCTCGGACCTGCTCTTTCACGGCGTGGTCCGCAGCGAGCTCCAAGACGACCCGGTGCTCACGCCGGAGGCCTACGCCGAGAGCCTCGAGGAGCTCGTCTTTCGCGGAGGCGGGCGCCGAGACGTGGAGCTCTACCGGGCCACGCTCGAAGCGCTCCCGCGCATCGCGCCGGACCCGGCGACCTTCGGTCGAGTGCCCGAGACGTCGCGGCCGGTGCTGATGCTCAACGGCGCGCTGGACCCGCAGACGCCGCCGAGCGTCGGCCGCTCGCTCTACGAGGTCTTCACGGGACCGAACAAGTACTACGTGGAGATGCCCCGGGCGACGCACGTGGTGGCCAACACGAACTGCGGCCGGAACCTCGTTCTCGCCTTCCTCCGGGACCCGACGGCGGAGCCGAACCTCGGCTGCTTGGACGACCTCGACGCCCTGGACTTCTCGGACAACACGGACCTCGCCCGCGCCTACTTTGGACTCGAGACGCTCTACCCCGAGGGCGACGCGCCGGAGGCGGCCCGGTCCGCTGTCGTCGATGTGGAGGCCATCGAGGCGCTCCGGGAGCGTGCGCGGGAGTGGGCGCGCAGCGGCCCGGCCTTCCGAGCCGGCCTGGCGGGCCCGCCGTGAGCTCCCGTCGGCGTGGCGCGAGCGGTCTCCTGGCGATGCTCCTCGTGGCCTGCAGCGGGGGCCCTTCCATGGACACCGGCAGCGGAGACAGCGGCTCCCGCGGGGACGGCGGCGCCGACGACGCCTCCACGGATGCCCCTCCACCCCTCGACGCATCCCCGGACACCGGCGACGACGACCTCGGGGCGCCCCCGTCCCCCTTCACCTATCTGAAGGCCTTCAACGCCGGCGAGCTCGACGCCTTCGGCGAGGCGCTGGCCCTCGACGGGGACACGCTCGTCGTCGCCGCGCCGCGGGAGGACGCGGAGGTCACGGGCGTCTACGCGGCGAGCGAGCTTCCGCAGACGCCGCCCTTCGAGGGCATCGGCTTCGACGACCGGGCCTTCGACGCTGGCGCCGTCTACGTATACCGCCGCGGCGACGACGGAGGCTGGGCGCTCGAGGCCTACCTCAAGGCCTCGAACGCCCAGGCCGAGGACCGCTTCGGCAGCGCCGTCGCGCTCCGGGGCGATCTCCTGGCCGTCGGGGCCCTGCTCGAAGACGGTCCGGACGACACGCTCGGCGACGCCGGCGCCGTGTACCTCTTCGAGCGGGAGGGGACGACCTGGCGCGAGCGGAGCGTGCTGCGGGCTTCGAACGCGGGGGCCTTCGACCACTTCGGCGAGGCCCTCGCCTTCTCGGACGCGGGGCTCCTCGTGGGCGCGCCGCTCGTCGATGGCGGCGGCCTCGGCGTCGACGCCCGGGACGAAGGCGACGGCAACGACCGGGGCGCTGCCTACCTCTTCGCGGCCACGTCGGGCGGCGGCGAGGAGCGCTGGGAGCAGGTCACGACCTTCCGCTCCACGGAGGGCGGCGGCGGCTTCTTCGGCGCGGCCGTCGCGATGGACGGCGACCAGATCGCGCTCGGCGCGGACACCGACAACCCCTTTCAGCGGGGCAGCGGACGGGTGCACCTCTTTCGCCGGAGCCCCGAGGACGGCGTCTGGGCGCCGGACGGCATCGTGCAGGCCGCCTTCGGCGGGCGCTTCGACCGCTTCGGCGACCGCGTGGGCCTGCGCGACGGGGTACTTCTCGTGAGCGCGCCCAACGAGGACAGCGCGGCCCGGGAGATCGACGGCAACGAGGAGGACAACGAGCGGCGCAACAGCGGCGCCGGCTACGTCTTCGAGCGGAGCGACGACGGCTGGGTTCGCGTCGCCTACCTCAAGGCCCCGAACGCCGACGCGGACGACAACTTCGGCCAGGGTCTCTTCGTGGGTGCCGGGGAGCTCTTCGTGCTCGCCCCGGGGGAAGACGGCGCTTCCCTGGGCCCCATGCTCGAGCCCATCCCGGAGGACAACGACCTGTCCAACACGGGCGCGGCCTATCGCTTCACGCCCCGCGGCGGCGGCTGGGCGCCGGCGGAGCTCTTCAAGGCGCTCAACCCCGGCATCGACGACCGGCTCGGCGCCGTCGCCGCGACCGCCGAGCTGCTGGCCTTCGGGGCGCCGGGCGAAGACGGCGGGCTCCGCGCAGTGCTCGGCGACGACCAGGACGACCGCGGCGTCGACGCGGGCGCGGTCTACGTCTACGCACGCGACGCGCTTCGCTAGGCGCCGCGAAAGGGCGCCGCGAAAGGGCGCCGCGGTCCGTCGCCGCCGCCTGCCGAAGGTCGTCGCTGCCTCAGCGATCGTTCCAAGGCTGTCGCACATCGAAAAGGGGTGACCCGGAATGCGGGGCTGCGCGCATCAAGAGGGCATGAGCCGAGAGCGTCGCCCCTCCTCGCGCGAGCTTCGCGCCGCGTCCCGCTACACCCCCCGCCGCGGGGACCTCGTGTGGGCCCACGTGAAGCTCGACGCGGCGCCTTGCTGGCGCCTCGGCGTGGTTCAGGAGGTAAACGACGTACAGTGCGAGGTCGTCGTAAGCGGCCGGGAAGGCGAACGCGCCGTGCACACCTGGCGCCACCGCGTGGTGCCGCGCTGCGAGGACACGGCGCGCTTCCGCGCCGGCCTCAACGCGGCCGGTCGTTGAGACGCCAATCGTAGCGGCGGTAGCTCGGCGTGGCGTCGTCGGGGATGCCCTCGAGAACGCCGCGCGCGTCGAAGCGCCGGGCCCAGGCCAGCACCGTGTCGCCGTTTGCGGTGAAGTCCGACGCGAACCACTCGAAGAGGCGGCTCATCTGCGCCGCGCCGTCCACGACGCGAAGGTGGAGCGGGCTCCGAAGCGCCCGGCGCACCAGCCCGTCGAGGGTGCGGTCGAGGGTCCCCGCGCGTAGGGCGCGCGGCGCGAGCGCCGGACAGCTCCGGGCCCCGCAGTTGAGCGCGAAGTGCACGCGCGCGTCGTGGAAGCGAGGCCGGATGACGGCGTTCTCGACCGCGTCCAGGGTGCGCTCCTGGCCGGCCATGCGGTGCGTGACGCGGTCGAAAAAGCCCGGCACGTCGCGCACGCTCGCCAGCGGATAGCGCTCCACCACGGCCTTCACGACCGTGGCGTTGTAGGCGTTGATCCAGCTCGCGAGCCCTTCCGAGGCCGGCATGACCGCCACGCTCGCCAAAAAGCGGTCGAGCTGGGCCATGGCTTCCTCGTCGGCCTTCAGCGCCGCGTAGTCCACGCCGCCGCGG
This sequence comes from Myxococcota bacterium, assembly GCA_039814655.1. GTDB lineage: Bacteria > Myxococcota_A > Polyangia > Polyangiales > Houyiibacteriaceae > CALCTH01. The sequence goes on from JBCCAW010000095.1 coordinate 9,584, forward strand.
TTCGCGTGAGCCCGGAGCACCGCATCCCAAGGGGCCGTCTCGAGGGCCGCGGCCGGCCGCGGCATAGCGAGGAGCCCGGCCGCGAGGAGGAGCCCAAGGGCCAGGCGTGAGGGGCGGGGCAGGAAGCGCTTCATGGTCGAACCCTTCGACGGCGCGGGGCCGCGCCGTCTTCAGTCGGCGCGCGACGTCGCGTCCGCCGACTCTCAGAACCTACGACTCGCGGGAAGCGACGTTACGGGAGGCGGCGCGGGTCGCGCGGTCTCTGGCTCGGATTCTCAGGGGTCCGGCAGCGGCGCGTCTGGGTCCACGAGCCAGCGTGGCGGCCGGCTGCGGTTCGAGCCGCGCCAGGTCGCCCGGTGCACGAGCGAGCCCGCCTCCCAGACGAAGAGGTGCGTCTCGCCGCTCCCGGCGCGCCGTCGCGTGGGGCGCCGCTCGGTGAAGATCGCGATGATGCCGGACCGGCCGCGCGGAGCGAGGGCGAGGCTCGCGTCGGCGCTCGGGGCGTCGAAGGGCCGGAGCACGGCCACGCGCACGGCCCGGGACCAGGTGAGGCTGACGCTCCGCGTTCCATCGGCGCGGGAGGCGACCTCGGCGCCGAAGAGCACGCCGGTGCCGTCCGGAGCGGTCCAGCGAACCTCACGAAGACGGCCCGGCTCCCAGACCATCACGCGCTCCGTCAGCAGCGCCGGCCCTTCTTCCGGGGTGCCATCGGCGAGGGAGTCGAGCAGCTCTTCGCCGGACGCGACGCTGACCACGCGCACGGCCTCGACGACCATGGTCACGCCGCGGCGCAGCCCGTCCTGAAAGGCCTCGCCAAAGCGAAACACGAGGTCGAGGCGCAGCTCCTCCCTGGGGTGCGCTGCGAGCCACGCCTCCGCTTGGCCGGGCGCGACCACCTGGATGCGCTCCGCCACGAGGTGGGCCGGCATGCGCCCGTCGAGGTAGGGGCGCGTAGCCACGACGCCCCGCGGAGAAGCGAAGGCGAGCCCTTCCACGCGCACGGCCATGGCCTCGCGCACGCGCTCGTAGGGCCCCACCTGGACGAGGTCGGCGCCGGGGAGCGCGATGCGCCAGCTTCGCCGCCGGAGCGCAGCCTGCCGGGCATCCCGGCGACCCCGGCAGCTCTCCATCATGGCCGGCGAGCCGAGGTCGCAGGGATCGAAAAAGGGCCCGGCGAGGCTCACCAAGTCCTCCTCGACGCGCTCGGCACGGACGGCGGCGCCGTTGAAGTCCGTGGGGGTCGCCCCGAGGGGATCGACGACGGGCCGCTCGCCTTCCGGCGGCGGGGCGGGCTGAGCGAAGCCCGGTGCGGGCGCGGCGAACGCGGCGCACGCCAAGAGCACTCCGGCGAGGGAGCCGGGGAGCCGCACGCGGGCGCCATGCGCCCGGAGACGGGCGGGGGTCGAAGCGAGGGAGACAGCCATGGATTCGTCAGACGGCGGAGGGCCGGCTTTCTTCGCGGCCCCTCGGCGGCGAAAGCGTACACTCCGGACGCCTCGATGCCCGACGATGTGCGCCTGGCCCGGCTCGTGGAGCCGCGGTTTCGCCTGGGTCCGCCGCTCGGCGCTGGCGCCTTTGCCCGCGTTCACCGGGCCTACGACCGGGAGGCGCGCGCCTGGCGCGCCCTGAAGCACGGCCCGGACGTGGCCCGGCTGCGCGCCGAGGGCGAACGCCTCGCGCGCGTGAGCAGCCCGCACGTGGTGACGAGCCACGGGGTGATCGCCGACGACCGCTACGCGGCGCTCTGCCTCGCCCTCGCCGAGGGGCCGGACGCGCTGCGCTACGTCCGCGGGGCGGCTCCGGAGCCGGGGTCCGAGACGTCGCGGCGCCCCCGGCGCAACCTGCCCATGGCCTTCGGCGCCCCGCTGCAGGAAGAAGGGCACAGCGGCTACGTGGCGCTCGGACCCGAAGGCGTCGACCGGCTACGCGTGGTGCTCCGTGGGGCGCTTCGGGGCCTCGTGGCCGTGCACGCGGCGGGCCTGGTGCACCTCGACGTGCACGCGGAGAACCTCCGCCTCGTCGACGGCCGAGCGGTGCTCCTCGACTTCGACGGGGCCCGCGCGCCAGGGCCCATTCGCGGACAGGCCGCGACGGCGCATGCGCTCGCGCCGGAGCTGGCCGAGGGGCGCGCGCTCCCGGCGAGCGATCTCTATGCGCTGGGCGTCTTCCTCTTCGAGGCGCTGACCGGCCGCGCTCCCTTCGAGGGCGGAGGGCCCGCGGTGCTGGTGCACAAGCTCACGGTGGCGGCGCCGCGCGTGCACGAGCTGGTGACGGGCGCACCGGAGGACCTGGACGCGCTCGCGGCTGCGCTCCTGGCGCGCCTTCCCGCGGCCCGGCCGGAGGCGCGCGACGCGCTCTCGATGCTGGCGCCCTGAGCGCCGCTCTCCGCCCGTCGCTTGACCGGGGGCGGTCCCGCGTCCAGGCCCGGCGCATGCCGGCGCTTCCCGTGGGCGAGTCAGCGGCCCTGGGGACGGCCTTGTGTTGGGTGCTGAGCGCGCTGCTCTTCGGGGCCGCCGGCCGCCGCGTGGGCAGCCTGCCGGTGAACGTGATCCGGTTGGTGCTCGCCATCGCGCTGCTGACGGTCGTGACGACGTGGACGCGAGGGCAGCCGGTACCGACCGACGCAAGCGCGGAAGCCTGGGCCTGGCTCTCGCTCTCCGGGGTGATCGGCCTCGCCTTCGGCGACCTCTGCCTCTTCCGCGCCTTCGTCGACGCCGGCGCCCGCTTGAGCACGCTCGTGATGGCCTTCACTCCGGCCGTCGCGGCGCTCACGGGCTTCGTGTGGCTCGGGGAAGCCCTCGGCCCGGCGGATCTCGCCGGCATGGGCCTGACCCTGCTCGGCATCCTCGTCGCCGTGGCGTCCCGGCCGGCGCCGCGCGCGGCCGACGCGCCGGCCCCGGCTCCGGGAGCCTTGCGCCGGGGCCTGGCGCTGGCGGCGCTGGGTGCCGTGGGCCAGGGCGTCGGCCTCGTCGTCGGCAAGAAGGGCATGGGCGACTACGACCCCGTCGCCGCCACACAGATCCGTCTCTACGCCGGGCTCCTGGCCTTCGCGCTGCTCTTCACGGCCACGCGCCAGTGGGGCCGTGTGCGGGCGGCACTAAGGGACGCGCAGGCCATGCGCCTCGTGTCCGCGGGGTCCGTGGCAGGTCCCGCGCTGGGAGTGACGCTCTCCCTCGTGGCCATCCAGCACACCTCGACGGGCGTCGCGGCGACGATCATGGCGACGTCGCCGGTGCTGATTCTCCCCTTCGCCGTCCTCGTGGAGAAGGAGCGCATCGGCGCCCCCGCCGTCCTGGGGGCGCTGCTGGCCAGCACCGGCGTCGGGCTGCTCTTCCTGCTCTAGACTAACGGCCTGTCCGAAGCGCGGGCGGGTCGTACTTCGGGCTGGGGTGAAGGGTGCTCGGGGCGGGGTCCTCGTGCCGTCCCCCGCGGGGGCGTGCGAGGCTCCGCGCATGCGGCTTCGTCCCATGTTCCCGGCGCTCGCGCTCATCCCGGCGCTCCTGGCCACCGGCTGTCCTCGCGCGGGCGCTCCGCCCTTGACCGTCGACAGCCGGGTCCGGCGCATGGTGCCGCCCCAGGTCATCGTCCGGGTGGCCGATGCGTCCACCGTGAGCCTCGAGGCGCTGGTGGCGGACCTCCGGAGCGTCCCGATCACCTACGCCGGAGAGCGCCACGACAACGAGGCCGACCACCGGATGCAGAACCTGCTCTTCCGGGCGCTCTCGGACTACGACGCGCGCACGGCGCTGGGCATGGAGATGTTTCAGCGACCCTTTCAGTCTGACCTGGACCTCTGGAGCGCGGGGCAGCTCGACGAGGAGGCCCTTCGCCGGCGGACGGAGTGGGACGCGCGCTGGGGTTTCGATTTCGCGTTCTACCGCCCGATGCTGGAGCTCGCGCGGGCGCGGAACCTGCCCGTCATCGCCCTGAACGCGCCCCGGGAGCTGACGCGCGCCGTGGGGCGCGGCGGCGTCGCGAGCCTCGACGCGGAGACCCGCGCGGAGCTGCCGTACCTGGACCTCGGCGACGCGGCGCACCGAGCCATGGTGGAGGCCGCGCTCGGGGACCACGGAGGCATGAGCTCGGCGCAGCTCGAGCACCTCTACGAGGCCCAGGTGCTCTGGGACGAGACCATGGCGGAGACCGTGGCCGAGGTGATGGCCTCTCCGCACGCGCCGGGACATCTGCTCGTGCTCGCCGGCGCCTTTCACGTGCGCGCGGGCCTCGGCATCCCCCGCCGCGCCGCCCGCCGCGGGGCGCCGGAATACCGCATCGTCCTCGTCGCCGACGACGTCGCCGAGGCCAACGCCCTCGCCGAGGAAAGGCCCCGCCCGGCGGACTACGTCTGGGTGCCCTGAGGGGGCGGAAACGGAAACGGAAACG
>JBCCAW010000471.1:0-4858 GCA_039814655.1 Myxococcota bacterium
CCCGCCGAGAAGCCGCGCTCGGTGGCGCTGTGCATGAGCAGCGCCTTGGCGCCACCGGCCCCGGCGCGCACGTAGCTCGCGAGGGCCTCGAGCTCGGCCAGCATGGTGGTGCCGATCTCGTTGCAGGGCGCGCGATGAAGCGTCACCTCGAGCACGTCGCCGGCGTGGGTCCAGCGGAGCGCGCTCCCGGAGAAGTAGGCGCCGGCGCCGTCCGCGGCCACGGCCGGTCCGGGCACGCGCGGGTCGATGCCGGCGCGGCCGAGGGCCTTGCGGAGCGCGCGGCGGGCGGCCACGCGCACGGGCCACGCGCCGAAGCGCGTCTTCAGCGGCAGAGGCAGCGGCGGCGTCTCCGGCGCGGCCCCCAGGTCCCCGGCGCTCACTCGGCGGCCTCGCGCTGCGCCCGCGCCACCACGGCCTCGACGGCCGCTGGCAGGCTGGGCAGGTGGTCCCAGGGGTCGCCGTGGAGCCCGAGCTCGGGCCGGAAGGGAAACTCCGGGTGCCGGGCCCGGACGAAGTCTACGAGCTCCATGCCCATGCGCCCCATGCGCTCGAGGTTCTTGGCGATGCAGGCGTCGATGCCGGCGCGAAGCGCGTCCTCGCGGCTCGCGACGTCGGCGAGGGCCAGGGCGAGCTTGGGCCCGAGCTCCGCGTCGTCCGTGTTCAGCGCGAGCTCCGGCGTGCGCCGGTCGATCATCAGGTTCCGGATGCGCTCGTCCATGGTGACGCCGATGCTCAGCGTGCCGCCGGCCATGGTCATCACGCAGGCGTGGTAGCGGCTCGAGACCATCCAGCGCGCCTGCCGCATGGCACTCACCATCGCGTACATGTCGTGCTCGTCGCTGACGACCACCGGCCAGCGCTCGAGGTCACCGAATCCCCGGGACGCCGGCGTACCGAGGCGCGCCACGAGCTTGTCGTCGAGCGCGTCGCAGGCGCGCCGGTCGAGCTGCTCCGAGCCGTAGAGCACGATGAAGGCGTCCTCGCCCTGGCTCCGGCGAAGCTCGAGGAAGGAGGCCGCGCCCTCGGCGAGGCCCTCGAGGTAGGCGTCCTGCGCGTCGTCGATGTCCGCGCCGCCGGCGTGAAAGTAGACGCTGCCGTAGTGGAGGTCGCCGTAGAGGCCGCCGACGGCGTTCACCGCCGCGCGCCCCACGTCGGGCTTCACGGGCCACCAGAAGGCGTTGATGGGGCAAAGCGCGAGCACCGGCGTCTCGCCGTCCCAGCCCGCGTCCAGGAGGATGCGGCGCCCGACCTCCGGCGGGTCCGGGTCGAAGGTCCAGGCCGTGTCCGTGCCCGAGCGGCTCGCCACGCCGAGCTCCCGGAGCACGTCGCGCGAGTGCTCGTTCCGGGCGATGATGAGCGCCTCCTGGCAGTAGGTGCGCACGAGCTCGCGGAGCGGCTCGCTCATCTTGCCGGCCTCGCCGCCGTAGCCGACGGCGAGCTTGCCCTCGGCGGATGCAAGGCCGAGGGAGCCGACCATCATGGTCGAGAGCGCGTCGGCGAACTTGCTCTTGAACATGGATCCTTCGCAGGCGATGACCGCGTGCTGCGCGTGGATCGTGTCGAAGAGGAAGCGCGGGAAGACCTTCGGCATGTGGAGCTGGCGCACGGTGCGGAAGTAGCCGCGCGTGAGCTCCGGGTCGTAGGTGAGCAGGCTGAGCTCCAGGTGCGCGTCGCCGAAGAGGTGGCGGAACTGGCGGATCATCTCCTCGACGCGCACGTCGGCGCCGGTGTTGCGCGTGCCCGTATAGCCGGCGAGGAGCACCTTCAGCGGCCCGCCGGGCGCCCACTGGGCGCCGGGGTCGAGGGCGTAGCGGCTCTTGGCCAGCTCGATGAAGCCGCGCATGGCGAGCTGAAGGCCCCGGTCGGCGTCGAAGGCGTCCTTGGCGCGGCGCCCGAGCACGCGGCCGAGGTCCGCGAGCACGCCGCCGATGGACTCGGTGTCTCGCGCCCGGGCTTTGTCGCTCAGCTCCCGGGCGAAGTCCGCGAGGCTCCGCCCGTCGCCGGCTCCATCGGCCGTCGGCGCGTCGTGCACCCCGCTCGGCGGCTCGTCCACGAAGCCTTCCGAGGACGGGGCCGTCGGGTCGCTGCTCGGGCGCCAAACGCGCGTGCGCCAGCGGCTCATCGCCGCGCCTCCAGCGGGGCGACGGGCCGCGGCGGGAGCGGGACGTAAGGGTAGCGGTAGCCTTGCGCTTCGGCCCAGGCCGCGAAGGGCGGGCCGTACTCCAGAAACGACGCCGGCTCCTTTCCGATGGCCGTGGCTGCCTTCGTGCTGTCGAAGACCGTGTCGTAGGTGATGTAGGGCAAGAAGACCTTGAAGAGGCTCGCCACGTAGGTGAGCGACGTGCGCTGCGGCAGCGACGCCGCGGCGTCGAGGGCCGCCGCCGTGAGCGGGTAGAGGCGCGGCACCATGCGGGGCACGCGCCAGCCGGCGTGCTCGCGCATGGCGTTTGCCAGCTGCCCGGCCGTCGCCGCGTGGCGGCCACCGGAGAGATGGTAGGTCTCGCCCGCCGCCGCCGGGTCACGATGGAGGCGGAAGAGCGCCTCGCCCACCCAGTTGGCGTTCACGATGTCCACGCGCGCGGTCGGCCGCACGGGGAAGGCCGGGAGCTGGAAGATCGTGTTGAAGGCCCGGACCATGTCGAACTGCGTGGTCTCCGGGAAGCGCGTGTCGCCCAGGACCGTCGAGGGCCGAAAGACGCTCACGGGCACGTCCGGCAAGAGCTCGTGCACCATGTGCTCGCAGAACTTCTTGGTGCGCCCGTAGGGGTCGTAGTCGCTGAGCTCCCAGTCGATGACCTGGTCTTCCGTGAGCGTCGCGCCGTCGCGCTCGCCGGCCACGGCGGAGGTCGACACGAAGGAGAAGCGCCGAAGCCCACCTGCCGCGTGCGCGTCCTTCGCCAGCTTGATCATGGCCAGCGTCCCGCGAAGGTTGTGATTGAGGCAGGCCTTGGCGCTCTTTCGGTTGAGCGACGCCGCGACGTGCAAGACCGAGTCGGCGCGGCGCGCCACGTCCGCCCAGCGCTCGCCGAGGCCGAGGCCCTCGGCGCTGAGGTCGCCGGGCACCACCTCGACGCGGCTCTCGAGGGCCCAGAACTCCTTGGCGTCCATATGGAGCTGGAGCGCCTTCCAGAGCTTCGCGCGCCCCTCGTCGGCGCTCTTGGCGCGCGTGAGCGCGAGGACCCGATCGTCCGTGTCCCGGAGGAAATGCGCGAGCGCGTAGCTGCCGAGGTAGCCCGTCGCGCCGGTGAAGAAGACGGTCTCCACGTGCGTGCTCCTATTCGGCGGCGTCGACGGCGCGGCCGTAGCCCGTGCGCACGGAGCGGGCGTTCACCAGGCCCCGGGGCTCGTCCTCGGGCACCTTCTCGCCGCGGAGGATGGGAATGGACCAGGTCTCGAGACCGGGCACTTCGACCTCCATCCAGTAGTGACGCCAGTCCACGTCCGCGACGTCGAAGGCGAAGGCCTCTCGTTCGCCCGGCGCGAGGCGCGCGCTCAGCGCGCCGAGGCGCTCGGTGCGGAAGCGGTAGTCGTGGTCGTGAACGAAGGGCCGGTACTGGCGAAGCATGTCGTCGATCTGCCCGAGCTTCCGGTCCGCCGTGCGGCACTTCATGGAGAAGCTCCGCACGTTCTCGTCGAGCTTCTTGCCGCCGAGCTTCTCGTGAAGCCGCGGCGAGAGCTGCTCCTTGGGCGGGTTCTCGCGGAGCCAGGAGCGCGTCGCCCGCGCGAGGCGCCGGAGCCGCGCGTGGCCGAAGGCCTGCTCGTCCTGGACGCCGAAGCACACGGCGTCGAGGCGGCTCACGACGTGCTCACGCCAGCGGTCGCCGCTCTTCTTGTGCAGCCGCCGCTGGGCGAGGCCCGTCAGCTCCACGGCGCGGCCGAAGGTGAAGGGGTTCACCGTGCCGCTCGCGCAGGTGTAGACGCCCACGGCGTCGCGCTCGCCGGCGAGCTGCGCCGCGAGCACGAGCGAGAGGCTCCGGGCCACCGTGTCCACGGGCACGATGTCGAAGACGTTCTCGGCGCGCGCCGGGAAGCGCTGAAAGCTCGTGCCGAGGAGCCAGACGATGGGCCCGCTCGTGTTCACGCCTTCGTTCCAGCCCGTGAAGGGGTAGGCGCGCGCGCACTCGACGATGGACGGGCGGAAGGTCGCCGCGCGCACGTCGCTCCGGCCTTCGAGGAGATGCTCGGCGAGACCCTTCGAGTAGGTGTAGACGTTGGGCCAGCCGAGGCGCTGGGCCCGGGCCATGCAAGCGTCGATGCGGTCCTGTTTGCGCTCGAGACCGGCCAGCTCCGCCTCGAGCTCCTCGAGCTCGCGCTCCGGCGAGAAGCGCACGCCGTTGGGCGCGAGGCCGCGCTCGAGGTGCTCGCGCACGTCGTCCGTGTCGACGCCGGCCACGAAGGCCGTGGAGACGTGGAGGTAGACGCGGCCCCGGCTGAGCGCGGCTAGGTCCGCCGCGTGGCGCGCGCCGTGAACGTTGGCGTCGAGGGCGTGGAGCGGGTCCGGCTCGAAGTCCGTGAGGCCGGCGAAATGCACCACGGCGTCGACATCTTCGAGGAGCGCCGGGGCGTCGGCGCCGAGGCCGGCCATGGGCTCCGTGAGCCGGGCCTCGATGCCGCGGAGCTTGCCGCGCACGAAGGCCTCGTAGCCCTCGCCGAGCGCGTCGCGGAGCGCGCGAAAGGCCGGGCTGCGCTCGATGATGCGGTCGAGGCGAGCTTCCGCGCTCTCGCCTTTCTTGGGGCGAATGAGCACGAGCACCTCGGCGACGTCTGGCGCGTGCTGAAGCAGGTGCGCGAGCCACACCTTGCCGAGAAAACCCGTCACGCCGGTCACGAGGAGGCGCTTGCCGCGCACGGCCTCGCG
>JBCCAW010000632.1:0-3361 GCA_039814655.1 Myxococcota bacterium
CAACGTCGCTGCACTCCGGCGCGGGCCGCGGCGCGCACCGCGGGCTCCGGGTCGGCCTCCGCCGCCGCGCGGAGCGCGTCCTCCGCCGCCGGCTCCCCGGCGAGGGCCCGGGCCGCGCCCTCGCGGACGAAGGCGAAGGGATCCGTCGCCAGGACGCGAAGGAGCACGGGCGTCGCCAAGGGGGTGCCCACGCGCGCCAAGGCCTCGACGGCGGCGAGGCGCTCGCTCCAGCGCGCGCCCGCTTCGGCGCGGGAGAGCACCGCCTCGACGAGGGCCCGGTCCGCTCGATGGGCCCGGCGAACGCCCTCCAGCGCCGCGAGGCGGGTGGCGAGGGTCTCGTCGCCGAGGGCGACGCCGAGGGCCGGGCCCGATACCTCCGCCGGAAGCGTGCGTACGCGACGCACGGCGACTTCGCGGACGCCCGCATCCACGTGCGCGACGAGCTCCACCAGCGGGTCCGCCAAGCTCTCGGCCAGCGTCGCGAGGGCCGTCAGCGCATCGGCACGAAGTCCCTCGGGCCATTCCTCGAGCCCCTGCGTGACGGGACCAAGTCCGAGCGAGGCGCCCTCGAAGGGCGGCTCCAGCACGTCGAGCGCCGCCAGCACCCGCTCGACGGGCCCTGCGAGCGCGTCCCGGGCGGCGGCGTCCAGCGAGGGGACGAGCTGCGTCAGCCGGCGCGCGCCGCCGCGCGGGACGGCGTCGAGGCGGCCAGCGAGATACACGCCGGCATGCGAGACCGTCGGGGGCGGAAAGATCGCGGCGCGCTCGCCGGTGCTCCAGGCCGCCGACGCGGCCCGGCGAAGCTCGCGATCCGCATCGAAGAGCGCTTCGGCCAAGGCGCCGTCGATGCGAAGGCGCTCCTCGGGCCGAAGGCGCCCGCGGAGCGTGCCGAGGGCGTGCGCCGCGGCGCGCCGCACCAAAGTCTGCGGTCGCCGGAGCGCGCCGATCAACGCCTCGAGATGGGGCTTACCGCCGACGCGTCCGAGGGCCCAAGCCGCTCCAGCGACGACCGCCGGCGCGCGGTCGTCCACGAGCGCGCGCTGGAGCTCGCCCGCGCGCTCCCGGACGCCGGCGCGTCCGAGCGCCAGCATGGCGAAGGCACGAACGGAGGCGTCGCCAGCCCCGGCGAGGCGAAGAGCGTCGGCCACGAGCTGGCGCCGCGCCGCGCCGCGGGCGGCGGGCGCCATGCGCGCGAGACTCCAGGCGGCCATGGCCCGAAGCCGGTGCTCCGGCCCGGACGCGAGGGCCGCGAAACGGGGCGCGAGCGCCGGCGCCGCGACGGTGCCCCCGGCGACGACGGCCCGGAGCCGGAGCTAGGCGGGCGCGTCGCCTTCGGCCATGGCGACGAGGGGCTCGGCGGCGTTGGCGTTGCCGAGGTAACCGAGCACGTCCACGGCGACCCGCTGCTGCGCTGGATCGTCGTCCACGAGGGCTTCGAGGAGCGGTTTCAGCGCGCGCCGCCCTAGCCGGTCGAGGCTCGCGCGCGCCGCCGCGCTTCCTTCTCCTCCGTCGCTCCAGCGCCGGGCAAGCGGCGCGACGAGCACGTCGTACACCTCGACGGCGAGCTTCCGGAACACGGGCCGGCGCGCCTGAGCGATGGCCAGGGGGAGGAGCGTCGCCTCGAGCACCTCGAGGCTGCCGGCCCCGAGGTGAATCTGAAGCGACGCCCGCCCGGCGCGGGCGACCAGATCGTCGTCCGGACAGCGCCGGAGCACCTTTCGGTAGAGCGCGTCCGCGGCGTCGGTCTCGCCGCGCGCGAGCTGGAGCTCGGCGAGGTCGAAGTAGGTACCGAAGAGCCGGTCGTTGAGCTCGAGGGCGCGCCCGTAGCTCACGATGGCCCGGTCGAACTCCTGCCGCGCGCGTAGGAGATCGCCGAGGCGGCGATGCGCCTCCGCGTCGTCGGGCGAGCGCGCCACCGCGGCCGCCGCGTAACGCACCGCGTCTTCGTCGCGGTAAAGCGCGTGCGCGTGCTCGGCCATGCGCTGGAGGTAGCGCGGCGCCTTCCGGGCGTCCGCCTCGGCGAGGCGCTGGAGCACCTCGATGGCCCCGGCCAGATCGCCCTGCGCCGTTCGTACCCGCTCGAGGGCGAGGAGACTCTCGAGGTCGCCGGGGTCCAGCGCCGTGACGCGCTCCAGCACCGCCGCGGCGCGAGCCACGTCCCGCGGCCGGCTCCGCAGGTACGCCTCGGCCAGGAAGCGCCCGGCCCCGACGTTGGGGGGCTCGGCGGCGAAGGCCTGGCGCCACTCGCGGAGCTTGGCCGGAAGCTCGTTGCGTCGGGCCCAGACACCGACCACCCGGCGCCGAGCCTCTCGGCGCGAGGCCGAGTCCTCCGTCGCGACGAGCACGCGCTCCCAGTGCCGCACGGCCTCGAGGTCCCGCTCGCGGCGCTGCGCGGCCGACTCACCCCGGCGCGGACGCTCGAGCACGCTCCCGAGGCCCCGGAGCCACTCGGCGCGGTCCGGTTCCCGGCGCAGCGCGTCGCGCCAATGACGCTCGGAGAGCTCGAGGCGGTCGTGGTCCGCAAAGACCCGTGCCAGCGTGGCGTGGGCTTCGCCGGCGTTGCGTTCGACCTGCAGAATGCGGCGCCAGGTCGCGAGGGCGCCGGCCTCGTCCCCGGAGTCGAGCAGCTGCTCGCCGAGGGCGATCAGGTGCGCCGGGTCTCGAGGCTCCACGCGCACGAGGGCTCCCAGCTCCTCGGTGGCCAGCTCCTGCTCGCCCCAGACCGTGTAGAGCTCGGCCAGCGCCTGATGCACGGCGACCTCCCGGCGGTGGCGGCGGCTCGTCTCGGCGGCGAGGCGCAGCGCCTCCTCACGCCGGCCGACCTGCATCAAGAGCTGCGCGAGCTCCACCACGAAGCGCGGCTCTCGAGGCGCGGCCCGGACCAGGGCGCGGTACTCCTCCACGACCTCTTCGAGCCGGCCCGAGCGCGAGAGGAGCTGCACGACGCGCACGCGCGTGTCGACGCTCCGCGGGTTCAAGCGCAGGGCCCGACGGTAAGCCTGCAAGGCCGCCTCGTCCTCGCCAAGCTCGTCACGCACGCGCCCGAGCAGCTCCACTTCGTCGAAGCGACGGGCCTCGCGCGTCAGCCGGGCCGCGAGCGCCGGGAGCGTCTCGGCCTGGCGGTGCACGCGGGTCAATACGTCGAGGAGCTCGGCGCGGACGCCGGTACTTCGCCCGGAGATGCGAAGTCCCCGGTCCACGGTGGCCAGCGCATCTTCCGTGCGGCCGGCGGCGAGCTGCGCCTCGGCGAGCTCCCGGAGCACCGGGCCGAGGACGCGATTGTCCCCGCGCAGCGCCGCGAGCGCCTGCTCGTAGGCGGCGATGGCCCGGTCGGGTTCGTCGCGGGCGAGGAGCGCCCGGG
>JBCCAW010000679.1:0-2981 GCA_039814655.1 Myxococcota bacterium
CCGCCGGCGCACCGCCGGCGGCCGCCACTCAAAGCGCCGTCACCTCACCCACCTGCTCCCCGAGCACCCCCACCTCCCCCGTCGGCCGTTCACACCGCCCCTGCTCGCACACGAACGCCGTTGCTTGCCTCCCCGGCAGCGTTGCCGAGCAGGCTGGATGAGGGCTTCGCGATCAGCCTGCCGATAGCCATCAGCTGCCCCGGCAGCTCGAGCACGAGCGCGATGGCGAACACGCGCGCCTCGGCGTGAGCGAGAGAGCGATAGCCATCGCCCACGTGCAGGGTAGAGATGGCCATCGCTCGAGTGTCGCGACCGGCCACGTGGCCGACGGGGCGGCGATTCAGTCGAAGTCGGCGTCGTCGAGGCTGGCCTCGACGAGGTGTCCGTCGACGGTGTCCTTCTTCGCACGGGCCGCGGACTGGCGTGCACCGGTGGCCAGCCGGTCGATGTCACGGAGGCGGTGCTGGGAGGCTTCGTGCAGAAGCGTGTCGCAGCCGACACTGGCCACGTAGCCGGTCCGTGACGGCCTTTTTCGCTAATAATTTCCACGAAACGGGACCCCACACCGCTCGATGCCTCCCGTTTTGCCCTCTCGGCGCGCGACGGAGATCCCCTAGGGGCTCGTGGCACCGTCCGCGCGCCTCGGACCGAAAAGGTCCCCGGCTCGCCGGGTCGAGCAACGAGCCCAAGCTGGCGAGCGCCAGGCTATCCGCCGCAATCGGTCCCCCTCTCCCGGCGAATCGGTCCCCCGCGTCGACCCACCCGAAATCCACGCCGGCCGCCGAGCATGCGTCCCATGGCGCGGTCGGTCCCCCGCGAGACGAGAGTCCCCGCCGTGCTCCGCAACGGTCGGTCCCTGAGGGGACCTACGTTTCGGAGCCGCGTTGGGCCGAATTGCGAGTAAAAATAAGGTATTGCCGGTGCCGTGCGGCTTCGGCCGCGTGCGCGAGGGGCCGGAAGCTGCTGCGTCGGCCGCGCAGTCACCGCGGCTGCCCGGCCCGCCGTCGGCCCGTGGGCCAGCCCCGGTGCGCGCTCCAGCCTCACGTCGCCCGCACAAGAAACGACCCCCGCACCAAGAGGCACGGGGGTCGTTCGCAGGCAGTCGGCGCCGCGGTGAAGTCGGCACCGCGGTGAAGTCGGCGCCGCGGTGCAGTCGGCGCCGCGCTCAGTTGACCTTCACGTCGACCTTGCGCGCGCCAGGAGCCTGCCGCTTCGGCAGGCGGACCGTGAGCACGCCGGCCTCGAGGGACGCCTCGATGGCCTCCGCGTCCACGGTCTCCGGGAGCTGGAAGCTCCGGCTGAAGGTCCCGTGGAAGCGCTCAACGCGCCGGAAGCCCCGGCCCTCCTCGAGGGTCTCGCCCTTGCGCTCGCCGCGGAGCGTGAGGAGGTTCTTCTCGACGTCGAGGGTGAAGTCCTCTGCGGCGAGGCCGGGCAGCTCGGCGTGAAGCTCGAAGGCCTCGTCGCTCTCGACGATGTCCACGGCCGGCTTGAAGGGCTGAGCCCGCGACGCCGTACGCGGCGCGAAGAGCTCGTCGTGAAGTCGGTTCAGCTCGGTGAAGGGATCGAATCGGGTCATCATGACGTACGTCTCCATGGCGCTGCGCCCGCGCCACGGTGGGCGGGTGCGCAGAGGGAAGGGGTCCGGTGGCAGCGAGAATCGCGACGCGGAGCGCCGCAGGGATGGTCGGTGCGCGCCCGGAGCGCCTGGCTGGCGTCTCTCTCCGGGACGCCGAGCACCCTAAGCATGCCCAAAACGCCGTCAACACCCCCGACCCGGGCACGGGGCCGTCGACCGTGCGGACCGGCCGCGCGGACCGGCCGCGCGGACCGGCCGCGCGGAACGCCGCGCTGCACCCCTGAACCTCCCTCGCGCCGCCGCCGTTGACCCCCTCGCCCGCCGCGGGCCACGGTCTCGGCAGCGAGTGCCAACGATCCTGAATCGACGTGGCCTTCGGGCCGTCGGAGACACGACATGACGCGACTTGGACTCCTCATGATGGGCGCGACGCTTCTCGGCGCCTGCGAGACCACCATCACCTTCGACCCCTTCCAGGTCCCGGAGATCCCCATCGACGCCAGCTGGACCGTGGAAGGCTTCGCGCCCGATGCCGCCGGTTGCGCCGCCCTCGGCGTCGAGCGCGTGCGCGTCGACGTCTTCGACGCCTTCGGCCGGGCACTCGGCTCCACGCGCGAGCTCGAGGCGCCGTGCACGGCGGGGTTCCTCACGACGCCGCCGCTGCTTCAGAGCGGGACCTACAGCTTTCAGCTCGTTGGCTTCGACGCGGCGGGCTTCGTGGTCGCCGAGACCGAACTCACCGCGGTGGTGAGCGCGCTCCCCGGCGAGCTCATCGAGGCCGAGTTCGACCTCTTTGCCATCGGCAACGTCTTCGATCCCTTCGGCGCCCCAGAGGTGAGCATCGACGCGGCCTGGACCGTGAACGGCTTCCTCGCGGACTTCGCGAGCTGCGCGGACGCGGGCATCGCGACCGTACGGATCGACGTCTTCGAGGACGTCGGAGGCGTCGCCCAGTCGACGGCGGCCCTCGAGGCGCCCTGCGAGCAGGCCGGGCTGGTGGTGAGCGACCTGCTCCGCGCCGGCAGCTACGTCTTCAACGTGCGCGGCGTCGACGGCGGCGGCATCGTGGTGGCCGAGAGCGGCTTCACGGACCCGCTGAGCGCGGTCATGGGCGAGACCTTCGTGCTCGACACGGACCTCGTGTCCATGAACCGGCCCTTCGACCCGCGCGGCTTCGGCGCCGAGGTGACGGTGAACGGGAGCTGGAGCATCAACGACAGCGTGCCCGATGCGACGCTGTGCGGCGCCGCGCGCATCGCCACCGTGCGGCTCACGGTCTTCGACAGCACCGGCACGGAGTTCGTCGACTACGACTTCCCCTGCGCCGCCGGGGGGTTCACCGACAGCTACCGGCGAGACCTCTACTTCACGCAGTGGACGGCCCTCGACGCGGCCGGCCTCGCCG
>JBCCAW010000676.1:0-2991 GCA_039814655.1 Myxococcota bacterium
CCCGGCGAATACCACGCGAGCCGCGAGCGGCCGCCCGAGGAGAGCCTCGCGCTGCTTCGGCAGATGCGCGCCGGTGAGCTCGACGAGGGCGCGGCGGTGCTCCGGGCCAAGATCGACATGCAGTCGAAGGACCTGAAGCTCCGCGATCCGCTGATGTACCGGATCCGGAAGGTCCCGCATCACCGCACCGGCGACGCCTGGTGCATCTACCCCATGTACGACTGGGCTCATGGTCAGTCCGACGCCATCGAAGGCATCACGCATTCGATCTGCACGCTCGAGTTTTTGAACCATCACGCGCTCTACGATTGGTTCCTGATGGCGCTCCGGCTGAAGGGCGCCGCCGAAGCCTCGCCGCGGCAGATCGAGTTCGGCCGCATGAACCTCACGCACACGGTGCTGAGCAAGCGGAAGAACCTGCAGATCGTCGAAGGCGGCCACGTGAGCGGCTGGGACGATCCGCGCATGCCCACGCTCAGCGGTCTGAGGCGCCGGGGCTACTCGCCGGCGGGCATACGCGCCTTCATCGAGCGTATCGGCGTGAGCAAGAACGACGGGGACGTCGACGTCGGGCTCCTCGAGCACGCGCTCCGGGAAGACCTCAATGCGCATTCGCCTCGCTACATGGCCGTGCTGCGCCCGCTGAAGCTGACGATCACCAACTACGAAGGGGCCGGCGAGGAGTTCGCGCTGCCGCACTTCAGCGACGGTCGCGACGATCCACCCACGCGCGCGGTCCCCTTCGGTCCCTCGCTCTTCGTCGAGCAGGGCGACTTCATGAAGGATGCGCCCAAGAAGTGGTGGCGCCTCGCCCCGGGGCGTGAGGTGCGCCTTCGCGGCGCCGCCCTCGTGACCGTGGACGACGTGGTCGAGGAGGCCGGCGAGGTCGTCGAGCTGCGCTGCTCCTGGGATCCCGCGAGCCGTGGGGGCAACGCGGCGGACGGGCGCAAGGTCCGGGGCACGGTGCACTTCGTCGCGGCGCATAGGGCCGTGGACGCGGAGGTCCGCCTCTACGACCGGCTCTTCGCGGACCCGCACCCGGAGCAGGTGGAGGGCGGCTTCTTGGCCGCGCTCAATGCGGACAGCCTGGAGGTGCTCCAGGGCTGCAAGCTCGAGCCGGCCCTCGCCCGCGTGGCCCCGGAGACGCGCGTGCAGTTCGAGCGCCTCGGGTACTTCGTCGCGGAGCGCTTCGATCACACGTCGGAACGCCCGGTCTTCAACCGGACCATCACGCTCAAAGACAGCTGGGCCAAGCTCGCCAAGAAGCTCGGGCGGTGAGCCGCGCGCGAGATCCCGGCCGGTGCTGGTACCGTGCGGGAGCGTGCAGCCTGGCGACCGCATCGGGACCTACGAGATCCTGGAGAAGCTCGGGAGCGGCGGCATGGCGGAGCTCTACCGAGCCCGCCGCGTGGGGCCCCACGGCTTCGCCCGCGTCGTCGCGTTGAAGGTGGTCCGCCCGCACCTGGCCGGGCAGCTCGACTTCGTGCGCATGTTCCTCGACGAGGGGCGCCTCGCCGCGCGCGTGCACCACCCGCATGTGGTGCACATCGAGGAGCTGGGCGAGGACCGAGGGCGCCATTTCCTCGTCATGGAGTTCGTTCACGGCGCGGCCCTTTCGGACCTGCTGGTGAACGTGGGTGCGCTCGGGCGTCGCCTCGCGCCGGCGGCGGCGGTGGCCATCGCGATGCGCGCGGCGGCGGGGCTTCACGCGGCGCATGAGATCCGCGGCGACGACGGCACGCTGCTTCAGCTCGTGCACCGAGACGTCAGCCCGCAGAACATCCTCCTCGGCGCGAACGGCGCCGTGAAGCTCATCGACTTCGGCATCGCCAAGGCCCGGGACCGGCTCCACGTCACGGACCCGGGGAGCGGCTTTCGCGGCAAGCTTCGATACATGGCGCCGGAGCAGTTCCGGGAGCCGCGGAACGTGGACCGGCGCACCGATCTCTATGCGCTCGGCGTCGTGCTCTGGGAGATGCTGACCATGCGCCGGCTCTTCGAGGGCAAGCGCGACGACGAAGTGCTCGCGCAGGTGGTGCGCGGCGGGCTCCCGGCGCCGAGCCGCTTCGCCCCCGTCCCACCGGCGCTCGACGCGGTGGTGCGAGACGTGCTCGCCGCCGATGCTGCCGTGCGCCCGGCCACGGCGCGCGAGCTCCGGCAGCGGCTCCGCGACGCCGTACCCGAAGCGAGCAGCGTCGACGCCGTCGAGCTCTCGGCGCTGCTCTGGGCGGCCTGCCCCCGGGAGCTCGCGCCGGCCGGCGAGGAGACGCCGGAGCTGGAGGTGCGCCCCGCGGATGCGCTCGCGCGGCTCACAGAGCGCCTCACCGAGGGCTTCGACGACGCGACGACGGTCCCGGAGACGGCGGCGCCGCGTGCCTTCGAAGCCACGGCGCCCGCGGAGGCCTTCTCTTGGGACGACGACGCGCGGCCACCCCTGCGCGAGGCGTCCTCCCTCGAGGGTGCTTCGCATCCGCCGCCGCCGGCGCCGAGCCCGGCGCCCACCTGGCGTGCCCCCTCGCTCCTGGTCCTCGCCTTGGCGGGCCTGGCGCTGTTTCTACTCGGGGCCATCGCGGCCGTGCTCGCGGGGTAAGCCGGGCCACGACCGTGAGCGGCCGTTCACGCGGGGGGTGTGACCGTTCGCGTCGTTCCTTGGGAAAATTGGCGGCCCTTGGCCCCTGGCACGCTCCTTCCATTCGGCCCGCCCATGCTTCGGCCCGCTCGCGTTTTCCTCCTGCTCCCCTCGCTCGGAGCCTGTCTCTCGGGCTCCGCATCGCTGGGTGCCTCGGCGACGCTCGACGCCGGGGGAGGCAGCCTTGGCGCCGGCGCCGAGGTGGAGGTGTCCGGGCCCGCGGCGCTGGCCCTGGCCGGCGGCGCGCTCTTTGCCGCCGCGGCACGCGGCGCAGGCGACGCGGAGCTGAGCGGCTCCGCTTCGGTCTCTCCGGCCCCGGCGCCGCGAGAAGGCGCCGTCACCGCCGCCGCGCCCGTCACCGC
>JBCCAW010000185.1:0-9727 GCA_039814655.1 Myxococcota bacterium
CGCAGCTCCGGATCCTGCGTCGCGATGCCCACGGGGCAGGTGTTGAGGTGGCACTTGCGCATCATGATGCAGCCGAGGGTGATGAGCGGCGCCGTCGAGAAGCCGTACTCCTCGGCGCCGAGGAGCGCCGCGATGACCACGTCGCGTCCGGTCTTCAGCTGCCCGTCGGTCTGAAGCACCACGCGGCTCCGAAGGTCGTTCAGCACGAGCGTCTGGTGCGCCTCGGCGAGGCCGATCTCCCAGGGCATGCCCGCGTGCTTCACGCTCGTGAGCGGGCTCGCGCCGGTGCCGCCGTCGTGACCGCTGACGAGGATGTGGTCCGCGTGGGCCTTGGCCACGCCGGCGGCGACGGTGCCCACGCCCACCTCGCTCACGAGCTTCACGGAGATGCGCGCCTCGGGGTTGGCGTTCTTCAGGTCGTAGATGAGCTGCGCGAGGTCTTCGATGCTGTAGATGTCGTGGTGCGGCGGCGGGCTGATGAGGCCCACGCCCGGCGTCGAGTAGCGGATGCGGGCGATGACCTCGTCGACCTTCTTGCCTGGCAGCTCCCCGCCTTCACCG
Source organism: Myxococcota bacterium (assembly GCA_039814655.1). Lineage (GTDB taxonomy): Bacteria > Myxococcota_A > Polyangia > Polyangiales > Houyiibacteriaceae > CALCTH01. The sequence goes on from JBCCAW010000185.1 coordinate 562, forward strand.
GGCTTGGCGCCCTGGGCCATCTTGATCTGCAGCTCGTCGGCGTTGGTCAGGTAGTTGATGGTCACGCCGAAGCGGCCGCTGGCGATCTGCTTGATGGCGCTCCGCCGCGGGTTCGAGGCGCCCGTCGCGAGCGGCGCGTAGCGCGCCGGATCCTCGCCGCCCTCCCCGGTGTTCGACTTGCCGCCGAGCTGGTTCATGGCGACGGCGAGAGACTCGTGGGCTTCGGCGCTGATGGAGCCGAAGCTCATGGCGCCGGTGACGAAGCGCTTCACGATGGCCTCGGCGGGCTCGACCTCCTCGATGGGAATGGGCGTGGTGCTCTTGAAGCGAAGCAGCCCGCGAAGCGTGCAGCGCGTCCGCTCGCTCGCGTTCACGTGGCGGGCGAAGCGCCGGTAGGCCGCCGGGTCTCCTTCCCGCGCCGCGCGCTGAACGCCCTGAATGGCGATGGGATCCCAGGCGTGTTTCTCGCCCCGGGCCCGCCAATGGAACTGGCCGTCGTTGGGCAGCACCTTGAGGTGCGGCGACGCGAAGCCGCTCACGCCACCGGTCGGGTAGCCGAGCTCGTGCCGGCGCACGGCCTCGTCCGCGAGCACGTCGAAGCCCACGCCCTCGATGCGGCTCGTGGTCCCGGCGAAGCAGCGCGCAATGACGGGCTTGGCGAGGCCCACGGCCTCGAAGATCTGCGCGCCCTTGTAGGACTGGAGCGTGCTGATCCCCATCTTGCCCATCACCTTGAGCATCCCCTTGGTGACGGCCTTCCGGTATGCGGCGACGAGGGCGTGGTCGTCCTGGAGCTCCGGGTCGTCGAGCATGCCGTCTCGCCGTGCCTGCCAGAGCGCCTCGAAGGCGAGGTAGGGGTTGATGGCGTCGGCACCGAAGCCAACGAGGCAGCAATGGTGGTGTACCTCGCGGGCCTCTCCGGTCTCGACGAAGAGTCCCACGCGCGTCCGCTTGGAGGCGCCGACGAGGTGCGTGTGCACGGCGCCGGTCGCCAGCACGGCGCTCACGGGCACCCGGTCCGTGCTCGTGGCGCGGTCCGACAAGATGAGCATGGCGTAGCCCTCGTCGACGGCGGCCTCGGCCTCCTCGGCGATGCGACGAAGCGTGTCGTCGAGGCCCGCCGCGCCGCGCACGCGGGCCCAGGTTATGTCGATGACCTTGGTCCGCCAGCCGCGGTGGTCGGCTTCGCGGATCGCCGCGAGCTCTTCGTTGTTGAGGATGGGGTGGGGCAGAAGCAGGCGCGCCGCATGCTTCGGCCCAGGCTCGAGGAGGTTGCTCTCCGGCCCGCAGTAGCACTGCAGGCTCATGATCACCTCCTCGCGGATTGAGTCGATGGGCGGGTTCGTGACCTGGGCGAAGAGCTGCTTGAAGTAGTCGTAGACCAGCCGCGGCTGGTCGCTCAGGCAGGAGAGCGCCGAGTCGTTGCCCATGGACCCGACGGGATCACGCTTCTGCGTGACCATCGGCAGCAGCATGAACTGGAGCGTCTCCGTGGTGTAGCCGAAGGCCTGGAGCCGCGGCACGAGCGTCGCCGGATCGAAGGCCTCGCCGGGCACACCGAGGGGCATGGTCGGAGACGCCGCCGGGTCCTTCGCCCGCGGAGGAGAAGTCGGGAGAAGACTCTCGCGCGGATGAGGCGCGGGGAAACCCTCCGGCGCCGCCACCGGATCGTCCGGCGAGGAAGGGCCCCGACGCGCCTTCAAGAGCTCCCGGAGCGTCAGCCGGTGGTCGTCGAGCCACTCCCGGTAGGGCCGCTGCGTCGAGATGAGGTGCTTCACCTCCTCGTCCGGGATGAGGCGCCCGGCCTGAAAGTCCACGAGGAACATCTTCCCCGGCTGGAGCCGGCCCTTCGCCTTGATGCGCTGGGGCTCCGTGGGGAGCACCCCCACCTCGCTGGCCATGACCACCTTGTCGTCGTGCGTGACCACGTAGCGACTCGGGCGCAGGCCGTTCCGGTCGAGCACGGCTCCGATGTAGCGGCCGTCGGTGAAGGCGATGGAGGCCGGACCGTCCCAGGGCTCCATGAGGCAGCTGTTGTACTCGTAGAAAGCCCGCTTCTCCGGGCTCATGGCCCGGTCCTTTTGCCAGGCCTCGGGCACCATCATCATCACGGCCTCGGGCAAGGCGCGGCCGCCCATGAGGAGCAGCTCCAGCACGTTGTCGAAGTTGCCGCTGTCGCTCGTCGTCGGCTCGGCGATGGGAAAGCACTTCTCGAGATCGTCGCCGAGGAGCTCGCTCTCGAGCAGGCCCTCGCGGTCGTTCATGGACGCGACGTTGCCCCGGAGCGTGTTGATCTCCCCGTTGTGGCTCATGGTCCGGAGCGGCTGCGCGCGCTCCCAGCTCGGGAAGGTGTTGGTCGAGAAGCGCGAGTGCACCATGGCGAGGTGCGAGCGGTACTCCCAATCCGCGAGATCCGGATAGAAGGGGAAGAGCTGCGTCGGCGTCAGCATGCCCTTGTAGACGATGACCCGCGTCGAGAGGCTGCAGACGTAGACCTTCTGCGCTTCCCGCAGCCGCGCGTCCTTGCGGAGCGCCGTGCCCGCGCGCTTGCGCATCACGTAGAGCTGGCACTCGAAGGCATCGTCGCTCGTGCCCTCCGGGGCCACGAGGAAGATCTGCTCGATGGCCGGCATGGAGGCGCGCGCGGTCGGACCGATGTCCGCCGCGTCCGGGTCGACGGGCACCTCGCGCCAGCCGACCAGCGCCAGACCCTGCTCGCCCGCGATGCGCGCGAAGGTGCGCTTGCAATGCGCGCGCTCCCGGGCGTCGCGGGGGAGGAACACGTTGCCCGCGGCGAAGCGCCCGTGCTCTGGCAGCGTGATCCGCAGGTCCTCGCGGGCGCAGCGGCGCAGAAGCTCGTGGGGAAGCGCCGTGAGGATACCGGCGCCATCGCCGGTGTTGCCCTCGGCGCCGCATGCGCCGCGGTGCTCCATGCGGCGGAGCACCGTGCCGCCGTCGAGCACGATCTGGTGCGAACGGCGGCCGCGAATGTCGGCCACGAAGCCGACGCCGCAAGCGTCGTGTTCGAAACGAGGGTCGTAGAGACCGTGGGCGGTGGGCGGTAGGCGGTGTCGGCTCATCGAGGGGCTTCCGGCAGCGCACACAGCGCTCTCGGTAAACGGCGCGGCAGGGCCGGCCGAGGAGGTGCTGGAGGCAAATATGCCTCCCGGACGTCGTCCGCGCCGAACGTCGTTAGGCTGCGGTGCACGCGCGCCTAACGGATAGGTCACGTGACGCGGCGTGTCAACCAACGCTCCTGTGAGGCGCGCCGAGCGGAAGCACGCCCGACATAGCCGGCTAGGGTCGAAGAAAGCCAAGCTCAAACCATCCCTCGACGGGACGGCTCATCGCTCTTTGGCCCTTGCTCGTCGTCTGCGCGCGCGGCGCCGTGGCCGACTTCGACGCCGGGCGCGACGGGAGGAGCGGCGACGTGATATCGCTTCGGCGCGCGCATGACGGAACGACACGACGACGAGCACGCGGTACGCGCCGTGCTCGACGAGGTGGTGGCCCCGCTTCTGCAGCTCGCCGGCGGCGACGCGGAGCTGGTCGAGGTCAGCGCAGACGCGGTGACGATTCGGCTCCTGGGCCAGGCCGCCCATGGCCCGGGGGCCGCGCTGCTGCGTGAGGACGTCGTGGGAGCCGCGATCGGCCCCCTCTGTGCCGGGCGCCGCCTCGCCTTCGAGCAGGGCGGCCCTTCCCCCGCACGCCGAGCTGCGACGCGAAGCGCCGGGGAGCCGGAATAGCCATGAGCGATGCACCGCTCCTTCGCGTCGAAGGACTCAAGACCTACTTTCACGGCGACGAGGGCATCACCCGGGCCGTCGACGGCATCGACCTCGAGGTGCGCGCGGGACGCACGCTCGGCCTCGTGGGCGAAAGCGGCTCTGGCAAGTCCGTGACCTCGCTGACGGTCATGCAGCTCTTGCCGGACTTCGTGGCGCAGGTGGAGGCCGGCCGCGTGTCCTTCTTGGGCCGGGACCTGGTGAAGCTGCCCGAGCGCGAGCTGCAGGCGCTGCGCGGCAACGACCTGGCGATGATCTTCCAGGAGCCGGGCACCTCCCTGAACCCGGTGATGCGCGTGGGCGCGCAGGTGATGGAGGCCATTCAAACGCACCAAGGCGCAAGCAAGGCCGGGGCCCGAGACCGCGCCATCGAGCTCTTCCACGAGGTCGGCATCCCGGACCCGGAGCGCCGCATCGACGCCTACCCGCACGAGATGAGCGGCGGCCAAAAGCAGCGCGTGATGATCGCCATGGCTCTGGCCTGCAATCCCAAACTGCTCATCGCCGACGAGCCGACGACGGCGCTCGACGTGACCATTCAGGCCCAGATCCTCGATCTCATCCGTAAGCTTCGCGACGAGCGGGCCATGGGCATTCTCTTCATCACCCATGACCTCGGGGTCATCGCGGAGATCGCCGACGACGTCGCCGTGATGTTCCGGGGCAAGCTCGTCGAGGTCGGGGACGTCGAGTCGATCTTCGCGTCGCCGGCGCACCCCTATACGAAGGGGCTGCTCTCCTGCCGGCCCCGCCTCGAGACGTCCTGGCGCCGATTGCCGACGGTGGCGGATTTCATGGACGTGGTGGAAGAGGACGCGGGCCTGCGTATCGTCGAGAAGGAGGGCCCGCCGCTGGGCGAGGACGACGGCGAGGGCGAGGGGCCCTTTCACCGCGGCCGTGGCCGTCTTCTGCACCCGGTTTCACGCCTCGAGGCGCTCGGCTACCCGGACGCGCGTACCGGTGACGCCAGCTGCGTGGCCGAAGGGGAAGCGCCGCTCCTCGAAGTGGAGGGCCTGAAGGTTCACTACCCCATCCGCGGTGGCCTCGTGCGCCGGGTCCGCGACCACGTGCGCGCCGTCGATGGCATCGATTTCCGGCTCTACCGGGGGCAGACGCTGGGGCTCGTGGGCGAGTCGGGCTGCGGGAAGACGACCACGGGCCGGGCCATTTTGCGGCTCCAAGACAAGACCGCCGGCGTCATCCGCTATGCCGGAGCGGACGTTCACGGGCTCCGGGGGCCAGAGCTGAAGGCCTGGCGCCGGCGCATTCAGATCATCTTCCAGGACCCCTACGGCTCGCTGAACCCGCGCATGACCGTGGGCGGCGCCATCACCGAGGCCATGACCATCCACGGCCTGGGCGGCGACGCGGGGGCACGCCGGGAGCGCGCGGGAGCGCTGCTCGAAGAGGTGGGGCTCCGCCGCGAGCACCTGGCGCGCTACCCGCACGAGTTCAGCGGCGGGCAGCGCCAGCGCATCGGAATCGCACGGGCCCTGGCCGTCGAACCGGACCTCATCGTCTGCGACGAGAGCGTGTCCGCGCTGGACGTCAGCGTGCAGGCTCAGGTCTTGAACCTCCTCCGCGATCTCCAGGAAGAACGCGGGCTGACCTACCTCTTCATCAGCCATGATCTGAGCGTGGTGAAGTTCATGAGCGACATGATGGCGGTCATGAACGCCGGCAAGATCGTCGAGCTCGGCCCCGCCGACGCGGTCTACGCCGCGCCGCGCGAGGACTACACGCGCCGGCTCATCGAGGCGATCCCCGACGACTCGCTCGCCAACATTCGCGGGCGCCGCGCCGCCCGCGAAGACGCGGCCCGCACCCGCGCCACGACGGAGGGCGCGGCAATGGCGCGGGCCGAGGGGGCCAACGCGCCCTGAAGGCGCGCCGGCTCCTGGCGCGCTGGCTGCGTTCAGCGACGGCGTCGGCGTCGGAGACCCAGGCCGAAGGCGAGCAGCACCGGCGCCCAGCTCGCCGTGGCGCCGGCGACGCTGCAGGCCACTCCCTCCGGCGTGGTCCAGCCGGCGTCCTCGGCCCAGGCGTCGCGTGCTGCCCGGGAGCAGTTCTCGGGGTCCGGCGCCGGCGCCTGGTAGAAGAGCGAGTCGTCCGGGGGCGGCGCGTTCGCGAGGTAGGTGCGCGTCTCCGTGAAGCTGCGCCCCTCGCCGCCGGGAATGGCGTTGCCCTCGCAGCAGGCGCGCGCGATGCGGACGCGCGTCGCGCGCGTCTCCTGCGGCCGAAGCAGGTCGTTCGGTCCGGGCACGAGCGCCGCATCGACGCGCGAGGCGTCGGCGAGCCGCCGCTCGAAGTGCAGATGCGTGACCCAGCCCTCGAGCAGGCCGAAGGCCTCGAGCGGCGAGCCTTCTTCCAGGGCGAAGGGCAAGGCACCGAGCGTGCGCGCGAAGCCGTCCACGGGCGCCCGGCGCCCCGGCGCGAGCACGAGCACGTCGGTCTCGATGACCCCGCCCATGTCCCCGTCGAAGCTGAGCTCGTGGGTCATGACGAAGCGGTCCGCGGGCCAGCTCACGACGAGCGGGGCGAGCGGGGCGGCTTCCGCGTCGGCCGGCGGCGCGACGTTCAGCGCGACGAACCAGTGGTCCTCGCCCAGGTAGCGTTCGAAGGCCGCGTCGTCGCTGGCGTCGTGGGCGAAGCCGTTGTCGTCGAGCCAGCGGGTCAGAGCCTCGAGGTCCGAAGCGGAGAGTACGGTGACCTCGTAGGCATCGCTCAGCGCGATCTCTTCGAAGGCGACAGTGCCCCCGTCCTCGTACTCGACGACGGAGGCGTCGAAGCTGCTGAGACCGGGCCGGTAAAAGTCGCCGGAGTCGCCGCAGCCGTAGAGCGCGAGGGGCGCGGCGAGCGCCGCCGGTGGCTCGTTCGCCGAGTAGTGCGGGTCCGAGCACTGGAAGCCAAGGCTGGCGTCCTCCACGAACTCGAGGGTCTCGGTGACTTCGGCCACCACGAGCTCGCGCGCGGTCCGGAGCAGCTCCGGAGGCGCGAGGTTCACGTCCGCGCGCGCCGGCACGGGCATGATGAGCCCGGCATGGCCGCCGCCGCCGAGAATGCGCGGCTGCACCACCGCGTGCACGAGCCCGCCGAGCACCGGCGCGGCGCTCGTGCCGTCGGCACAGACCCAGCTGCTCCCGGCCCAGGGTGTATCCGCCGGCGGAGGAACCTCTTCGGGCCTCGAGCCGTCGGCGCAGTCGTGGTCGACGAGCTGATCCGGCGCCTCGACGACGAGCACGGCGGTCTCCTCGTCGAAGCGCACGGCGCTCCCGGAGAGTGGCTCCACGACGCGGCAGATGGCCGCAGCCCCGGCGGGCACGAGAGCGAGAGCGAGCGCGATTCCGAGCGCGCGCACCACGGCGCGCGGCCGCACCGAGCGGTGCAACTTCGATGAGTAAGCAAGCATGTGTATGTCTCCCCGGCGCGGCGTGAGGCCCGCGCCGCCACGCTCCACTTTCAAGACCAATGCCAGCCCGCGTCGCCAGCCCGCGGACGGAGGGACGCGGCCGGGAGAAGGACACGCACGCCCTGCCGTGGCACGGGTCGGCGCAGTTTCGGGAGACGGAGACGGAGACGGAAACGGAGACGGAACCGGAGACGGAACCGGAGACGGAACCGGAGACGGAACCGGAGACGGAACCGGAGACGGAACCGGAGACGGAACCGGAGACGGAACCGGAACCGCCCCCGTCAGGGCCGGCTCAGCGGCAGGCCTTCCAGACCGCGTCGCTCAGCCGCGTCAGCGTCGACAGCTCTTCGAAGTCCGCGGGGGTCAGCCAGCGGAACTCGTCGTGCTCGTCGGACACCTGCACATCGCCGCCCACCCAGGAGGCCCGGTAGACGATCACCACCATGGGCACACCGTTCCGCTCGGCCGTGTACACGTCGATGGGGCGGGTCTCGACGGTGACGGCGAGGCCCGACTCCTCGATGATCTCCCGGCGCACGGCGGCCAGCGGCTCTTCGCCGGCGGCCACGCGGCCGCTCAGCGTCTCCCAGAGGCCCGGGCCCGCGTCCTTGGTGCTGGCCCGGCGCATGGCGAGCACGCGCCCCTCCCGCACGATCACCGCCGCGACGGCGACGAGCTGGAGTTCCGCGGCCATCGCCGAAGAATGCCAGGGCCGGCCCGACGCCCCAAGAAGCCGACGACCGTTGTTCTCCAGGAGGCAGCCGCGTAGCCTCGCCAAGGGCCATGAGCGTTCGGGACCAGGGCCCGGCACGCGGCGACGCCCGTGCCGGAGATGCGCGCGCCCGCGCAGGGCTGGCGCTCGCACTGGGCACGGCCCTCGTCGCGGCGCCGGTACGGGCGCTCTGGGCCGACGCGAGCTGGTGGGCTCCCTTTGCGGCCTGGGCCGGTCTCGTCGCCCTCGCGGTGCTCAGCGCCCGGGCCCTCGAACGGCGGCAGCCACGATGACGGCGCGTGCGCAGGAGGCCTCCGGTGGTTGAGGTCGTTCTCCCGCTGCTCCTGACGATCGCATACCTGATGGTGCTGGGCGGCGTCGCCAAGAGCGCCGAGGAGAGCCCGCGGCTCGCCCGGCTCGCCCGGCACCCCATCGCCTTCGGCCTCGCCCTCGGCGTCTACGCGACGAGCTGGACCTTCTACGGAGGCGTCGGCCTCGCGCACCGCTCGGGCTGGGCCTTTCTGGCCATCAGCCTCGGCGTGACGCTGAGCTGCATAGCCATCCCCTTTCTTTGGGAGCCCCTCGCCCGCATCTTGCGGCGTCATCAGCTCACGAGCGTGGCGGACCTCTTCGCCTTCCGCTTCCAGTCGCAGCTCGCCGGCGTCCTCGTGACGCTCTTCATGGTGGCGGCGCTGCTGCCCTACCTTTCGCTTCAGCTCCGGGCCATCGCCGACGCCGCCGACTTCGTGGGCGAAGGCCGCACGCCGCCGTGGATGGGCATGGTCTACGCCGCCGCGCTGAGCGTCTTCGCCGCGCTGCTCGGGGCGCGCTACGCGGATCCGGAGCGCGCCGGCCGAGGGCTGCTCGCCACGCTCGCGCTCGAGTCCGTGGTCAAGCTCTTGTGCATGGCCTTCGTCGGCGTCGCGACGCTCCAGGGCGTGTTCGGCGGCCTGGCGGGCCTCGAGGCGCATCTCGAAGCGACGCCGGAGGCCCTCGAGCGGCTTCAGTCGCCGCTCCGCGAGGGCGAGGCCCCTTTCAACGCGCTCCTGCTGCTGGCCTTCGTGGCCGCCTTTCTGCTGCCCCGGCAGTTTCACGTGGCCTTCGCCGCCAAGCCCGACGGACGTGATCCACGCGGGGAGCGACACCTGCGGACCGCCGCCTGGGTGTTGCCGCTCTTTCTCCTGCTGCTGAACCTCCCGCTCCCCATCCTCTTCTTCGCAGGAGAGATGCTGGCCGACCCCGGGACGCCGCCGGACC
>JBCCAW010000055.1:0-17005 GCA_039814655.1 Myxococcota bacterium
CGGGTTTTGGTTTCTCCGGTGCGTACGGAGCCCGAAGCCCTACGGTAGATACAAAGGCCTATCTGTTTCGCTCCATGAGTCTTCGAACATACGGCAGCGTGCGCTACGTTTTGGCAAAGCAAATCGACCTCGCACTTCATGGTGGCGCCACGCCCTTCGGACAGCTTCGGCTTCGTGTACCGGGCAACGATGAAACGCTTCGTTTGTTGATGGGCCCCGGCTATTTCGTCGTCCGGCCCCACCACGTGGCCGGCGAGCTGGCCATCGACTACCGGGAGCTGCCGGAGGCGCCGGCCCCGGGCTGGCCGCCCATTCGCGGCAACGACGCGCGGCTGTCCCGCTTCGTGTACGCCGGAACCGTGGACGTGCTCCGGGGCGTCTCGGCGCACGTCACCGTGGGCCGGGCCAGCCGCGACGGGCGCTTCCTGCCCGCCTGGTTCGTGCTCTGCCGCGAGGTGCAGTAGCGCAGCGCGCGCTCAGCGCGGGGCCGGCAGCCCCGGCGCGCCGGCCCGAAGCCAGCTCGCCACGACCTCGAAGGCCGCCTCGCTGGCCTCCTTGGCGAAGCGTCGCCGGTCGTCGCCGGCGGTGCTGCCGACGACGTGGGTCACCCCGAGCACCGCCGCGAAGGGGATGCCCGCGCTTTCGCACGCTTGGGCCACGGCGAAGGCCTCGAGGTTCTCTGCCTCGCAGCCGTGGGACCCGGGAACGGTCGCGGCGAGCGCGTCGTCGAGGGTGAAGGCCTGCGGCGAGGCGACGCCCGCGGCGTGCACGCGCGCCCCGGAGGCGCGGAGCCCGGCCACGAGATGCGCCGGGGCCTCGAGGCGCGTCCGGAGCGGGTCCGGGAACGCGGCGCGGCCCGCGGCCACGCTGAAGCTCACCAGCGCGCAGCTTTGGGAGACCACGACGTCTTTGGGACGGTAGCCCTCGCAGCCGGCGTAGACACCGCAGGTCCCGACGAGCACCGCAACGCGGGGCTCGACGAGCAGCAGCCGGCGCATGGTGGCCGCCGCCGCCACGGCACCGCCGACGCCCACGACCTTGCCGAGCACCTCGAGGTTTTGAATGCGTCCGACCAGACGCGTGCCGAGGCGATCGCGGAGGCCGCGAAGGTCCGGAGCGTGCGCGCCGAGAACCAGCAGGTCCGTGGGCGGAAGCGCATGCTGGGCGCCGGTCGCGGGCGTGCCCGCGTGCGACCCGCGCGGCCCCGACGCGCCGTCCCTCACCGCACTCTCCGGTGCCCGTGCACGCCCACGAGGCGCGTCGTGTCCACCTTGAGCGCCATCAGCAGCGTGAAGAGGCGCCGCGCCGAGGGGTGGTCGAGGCCAAAGCCCGTCAGCGACGCCTGGAGAAAGCGCGCAGCCTTGTCGTGCGTGACCTTCTTGGCCATGTCGAGGGCCTCGAAACGCGCGATGCCCTGGCCGTCGCTTCGCGCGATCTCGCGCACGACGTCCACGTAGTCGGCGACGAGCACGCCCAGGCGCTTTTGGGGCACCTCGGCCTCGACGAGGCCCGCGCCGGCGCGGTCTTCGAGGGCCACGTGAACGGCCTGCTGGGTGACGGTCACGCGTAGCGCATGGGCGCCCTCGCGTACGCTCATCTCCCCGGGCGTCGTCATCTCCCGGACGATGGCGTCCCACTCCAGCTGGCGCGCCTCGCTCGCCCCGGCGAGGCCCGGGGCGTCGATCTCCACTCGCTCGAGGCTCATGGGCCGAGCATAGACCCGCGGCGAGGCTCGCGGGAGCGCGGCGAATGGGTCTATGGTCCCGCCGTGATTCCGGTGCTCGAGCCCCAGCGCACCGTGTACCGCTGGGACCTCGACAAGACCTACCTCCGCACGGAGTTCGACACGGTGCGCGATCTGCTGCGCACCGCCGTCGAGCCGGCGGCCCGCAAACGCACCGTTCCCGGCGCGAGCGTGCTCTTGCGCGAGATTCGCGGCACGGGCCCGGCGGGCATCTTCATTCTCTCCGGGAGCCCGGAGCAGATGCGGCGCGTGCTCGAGGCCAAGCTGCGCCTCGATGGCATTCGCTGGGACGCCTTCACGCTCAAGCCGAGCCTCCGCAATCTGCTCCGGGGGCGCTTCCGCTTCTTGAAGGACCAGGTGAGCTACAAGCTCGCCTCGCTCCTCGACGCGCGCACCCACGCGGACCCGGCCTGGGCGGAGGTGCTCTTCGGCGATGACGCGGAGGCCGACGCCTTCATCTACTCGCTCTACGCCGACATCGGCGCGGGCAGGGTGGGTACGGAGACGCTCATGGCCGTGCTCGAGCGAGCCCGCGTCTACCCCGAGGACATCCCGCAGCTCGTGCGTCTCGCCAGCCGCATCCCGCGCCGCGATGCGGTCCGGCGCATCTTCATCCACCTCGACCGCATGAGCGCGCCGGAGCACTTCGCCGAGTTCGGGCATCGCGTGTGCCCCTTTTTCAACTACTTCCAGGCGGCCGTGGTGCTCGCCGGGGATGGCGGCATCCACCCCGTGGCCGCGCTGCGCGTCGGCGCGGACATCGTGCGCACGCAGGCGTTCAGCCCCGATGCGCTCACGGCGAGCTTCTTCGACCTGGTCCGGCGCCGCTACGTGGGCCGCCGCGTCGCCGAGGGGCTGCTCGAGGCCCTCGAAGAGGTGGACCGTCCGCGCTTCGGGACCGCGGCGCCGGCGCTCGAGGCCTTCGGGGCAACGCTCTCACGTCGCCTGGCCGAGCTGGGGGAGGCGGCGCCCGTGGACCGGGTCCCCATCGACTACGTCGACCTCTTCTCCCGAGACAAGGAGCGCGCGCGCGCCGGTCGCCGCCGGGCCACGCGGCGCCAGCGCTGACACACGCGGGGCCTTCGGTCGGCCGTAACCTTCGCGAAGGGCTGCCGTTCTCGACGGGTGTGCAGGCTGACGCTACCTTTCCGAAGGCCATGAAGCGCACCCCCCTTGCGATCGCCCTGGCGATGCTGGCCCTTCCGTTCGCGGGCTGCGGCGCGAAGACGGGGCTTTTCGTTCCCGACAGCGGCCGAAACGGGGACGGCGACGCGGGCGTCTTCGTCGACGCCGGGGACCTGGGAGACATGACGCCGGATCTCCCGGAGCCGGAGCCCGAGGTCGAGTGCGTGGAGGTGCCCTTCGACGGGGCGCCGGTGAACATTCGCCTCGAGACAGCCGCCGTCGTCGGCCGCGCGGACATCGTCTTCCTCATCGACGTCACGGCGTCCATGAGCGACGAGATCGAGCGCATCCGCGCCACGCTCCGCGACCGCATCGCCCCGGCCATTCGCGAGGCCGTGGCGGACTCGCACCTGGGCGTGGCCACCTTCGCCGACTTCCCCATCGCACCCTACGGGCAGTTCGGCCGGGACAAGCCCTTCGAGCTGCTCCTCCCGGTGGACGAGGACATCACGCGCGTGCAGGCCGCCGTCGACGGCATCGCCCTCGGCGACGGCCAGGATTCGCCGGAGAGCCAGGTCGAGGCGCTCTTCCAGCTCGCCACCGGGCGCGGCATCTTGCCCTGGGTCGAGCCGAGCGGGGGCTGTCCGAACGGAGGCCGCGGCTACGCCTGCCTGCGCACGGACGCGCTGCCGGTGATCCTGCTCTTCACCGACGCGCCGATGCACAACGGCCCCGATGCGCGGCCCGGCGACATCGACGACGACGGCTTCGGAGGCTCGAACCCCTACGACCGGGAGGCCTTCGAGCGGGCCGGGGAGGGCACGCTGCCCGCCAGCTACGCGGACGCCGTGTCGGCGCTGCAGGCCCTCGGGGCCCGGGTCATCGGCTTCGACAGCGGCGACGACGGCGCCGCAGGCCTGCAGCTCCGGCGCTTGGCGACGGCCACCGGCGCCGTCACGAGCGAGGGGCCCCTCGTGGACGACATCGGCGCGCGTGGCCAGCGGCTGACGACGAGCGTGGTCGACGCCATCCGCACCTTCGCCGGCGAGCTCGAGCAGGACGTCTCCGCTGCGCTGGTCGATCCGCGCCGGGGAGATGGCGTGGATCCCCGCGACTTCGTCGCGTCCCTCACGCCCCGGTCCGCGCGGCCGGAGAGCGGCATCGGGGGCGTAGACACGGCCACCGGAGAGTTCCTCGACGTGCAGGCCGGCACGCTCCTCGACTGGGAGCTCGTTCTGGTCAATGGGGCCGTGGTTCCGGGACCGGAGCCGCAGGCCTTCGACCTCGACGTGGTCTTCCTCGGCGACGGTATTCGGCCCATCGGCCGCCAGCGCATCCGCATCGTCATCCCCGGCGCGGACGGCGCCGGCTGCGAAGCCTTCGAGCGCTGAGCCCCGGGCTCGGTCACCAAGGAGCTCGGTCACCAAGGAGCTCGGTCGCCAAGGAGTTCGGCCGCCGAGGAGCTCAGTCCCCGAGGAGCGAGAGCGCCTCGCGCGCCAGCTCTCCGATGGAGGCGCTCGTCTCTTCTTCGAAGTCGGCGACGGTGACGTCCCGCGGGTCGTCCTGGAGCGCCTCGAGCGCGGGAACGAGCGCCGGGTCGCCGAGCACGGCGGCGGACTCCACGGCGGCGGCGACCACGGCCGCGTCCGGGTGGGCGAGAAAGCCCTTGAGGAGCGGCACGGCGCTGGGTTCGCCGATCTCTGCAAAGAGATAGGGGAGCTCCGTCATGGCCGGGCCCAGGAGCGGCTCGCTCAAGGCCTTCTCCGTCGCCCGGGCCACCTCGCCGTAATAGTCGTAGGCCACGGCTTCGAGGCACTCCGCCGCGGCGCCGCGCACCTGCGGCTCCTCCACGTTGAGGATGGCCAGGATGGCGTCCACGAGTCGGCCGCCGGGCACCTGCGCGCAGAGGTCCGCCAGGCGCTCGAGGCGGAGCGCACGCTCGTCCGCGTCGCCTTCGGCGAGCGCCGTGTTCACGGCTCCGCGGAGCGTCTCGGCGACGGCGTCGGGGTCGCCGGCCAGGAGCTCGGCTTCCGCCGTCCGGAGGGCGCGCTCGGCCGCGAAGATGGCCTCGAGGGGGTCGCTCATGGGCCGGAGATGTGCCCCGGGCGTTCCCCGCGCAAGGGGAGTTTCCACGCGGGGCTCAGGAGATGCCCTTTTCGAGGGGCCGAAGCATGCGGAAGAGGCTCCGGACACGCTCGATGGCGTCGCCCTCCTCGTCCGCGTCGAAGCGCCGCGTGAGCTTCATGTCCGGCGTGAGCTTCCAGGGGCTCCTCGGCGCGCGGACGAGGGCGATGACCTTGGCCGGGTCGAGGGGCGTGTCCTCGCGGAGGTGGAGCGTGACCCGGCTCCGCGTGGCCTCGCAGCCGAGGGCGCGAAGCTCCTTGAGCTGCGGCCGAAGGGCCATGGCGCGGACCAGATCGAGGGCCGCACGCGGCGGCCGGCCGAAGCGGTCTTCGAGCTCCTGGGCGAGGTCCTGCACCGCGTCTTCGTCCTCGGCGCCGGCGAAGCGCTTGTAGAAGCTGAGGCGCAGGCCAACGTCCTCGATGTAGTCGTCCGGGAGGTAGTGCTCGACCTCGAGCGTGAGCTCCGGGTCGAGGTCCTGCACGATCTCCTCGCCGCGAAGCTGGGCCACGGCCTCCTCGAGCATGTGCACGAAGAGGTCGAAGCCCACGAGGGCCACCTGGCCGCTCTGTTCGGCGCCGAGGAGGTCGCCTACGCCGCGGAGCTCCATGTCGAGGCTCGCCACCTGGAAGCCGCTGCCGAGCTCCGTGAAGCGTTCGAGGGCCTCGATGCGCTGCCGCGCGTCGTCCGTGAGCGTCGCCGGCGGGGGCGTGAGCAGGTAGCAGTAGGCGCGCTCGCGGCTGCGGCCGACGCGCCCGCGGAGCTGGTAGAGCTGCGTGAGCCCAAAGAGGTCTGCGCGGTCGACGATCATGGTGTTCGCCCGGGCGATGTCGATGCCGCTCTCGATGATCGCCGTCGAACAGAGCACGTCGTAGTCGCCGTCTACGAACTCGGTCATGGTCTTCTCGAGGGCGCCCTCTTTCATCTGACCGTGGGCCACGGCGATGCGCGCTTGCGGCAGCAGGTCCTGGATGCGTTGCGCCCGCTCGTAGAGCCCCTCGATGCGGTTGTAGACGAAGAAGACCTGCCCGCCGCGGCCAAGCTCGCGGGCGACGGCTTCCTTGATCAGGTGGTCGTCCCAGCGGGCGGCGAAGGTGCGCACGGCGCGCCGGTCGACGGGCGGCGTGGTGATGAGCGAAAGATCGCGCAGACCGCCGATGGCGAGCTGGAGCGTTCGGGGGATCGGCGTGGCGGTCAGCGTGAGCACGTCGACGTCCGTACGGAGCTTCTTGATGCGCTCCTTGTGCGTGACCCCGAAGCGCTGCTCCTCGTCGACGACGAGCAGGCCGAGGTCCTTGAAGTGCACGTCCTTCGAGAGCATCCGGTGCGTCCCGATCACGATGTCGACGGTCCCGTCCTTGAGGCCCCCGAGGGCCGCGGCGGACGCTTCCTTGCTGGTGAAGCGCGAGAGGGACGCCACGCTCAGCGGGTAGTCGCGCATGCGCGCCAGAAAGCTCTGGAAGTGCTGCTGCGCGAGCACGGTGGTGGGACAGAGCACGGCCACCTGGCGCCCCGCCATGGCTACGCGGAAGGCCGCGCGGATGGCCACTTCGGTCTTGCCGAAGCCGACGTCGCCGCACACGAGCCGGTCCATCACCGCCGTCGTCTCGAGGTCCTCGAGCACGTCGTCGATGGCCTTCTGCTGGTCCGGCGTCTCCTCGAAGGGGAAGGTGGCCTCGAACTCCGCGTAGGCCCGGTCCGGCGGCGGGAGCGCCGGCCGCGTGACCGCCTTGCGCTGCGCGTAGAGCTCGAGGAGCTCGTCGGCGAGCTGGGCGACGACCTTCTTTACCCGGGACTTCTTCTTCGCGAAGGTGCTGCCACCGAGGCGGTCGAGCTTGGGTCGCGCGCCCTCCTTGCCGGCGAACTTCTGGATGAGCCCGAGGCGCGTGACCGGCAAAAAGAGTCTGTCGCCGCCGGTGTACTCGATGACCAGCACCTCCACGACGCGCGGCGCGTCGCCCCGGTGCCGCTCGAGCGCGCTCTGGGCAATCTCCTTCCGGCGCAGGCCCACGTACTCGCCGATGCCGTGATCCGCGTGCACCACGTAGTCGCCGACCTTCAGCTCGCTCAGGTCCTCGAGGAAGGCCTCCGTGCGCTTCTTCTTCCGGCCCTTGGCCGCGCGCCGGCGCCGGGTCCGCGTGCCGAAGATCTCCGACTCGGTGACGACGACGAGGCCTTCCGTCGCCCAGGCGAAGCCGTCCTCGAGCGCTCCGATGACCACCTGCGCGCGCACGCCGCGTCGTGTGGCGAGGAGCGCGGGATCGAAGGGGCGCGCCTTGGGCTCCACCGGTACGCCGTAGCCCTTGAGCAGGGAGATGAGCCGTTCGGCCTGGGTCTGCGTCCGCGCGGCGAAGAGCAGGCGCACGCCCATGTCCAGCCAGCGGCCGGCCTTCTCCGCGACCGGGGCCAGCGCGTCGTCCCCCTGCCCCGTGCGCCGCACCTTCAGCTCGGCGACGAGCGGGGCGTGGTCCTCGGCGCCGAGGCTCGCCACCTGGTCTTCGGTGACGCTCTCGTAGAGCGCCAGCGGCGACTCGTCGTCGCTCGGCGCGCCGAGGGAGGCCAGCCGATGGACGACCAGCCGTCGTCGGGCCTCGAGGGCGTCGAGGAGCGTCAGCTCGTCGGCGTAGAGCGCGTCGAGGGCGAAGGCCGGCTCGCCGTCGTCGACCTTCGCCTGACGATCGTCGATGGCGCGGGTGAGCTCCCGGTCGACGCTCGCCACCACCCCCCGGGGGTCGAGGAGCGCCACCGGGGCCTCGGGCACGTAGTCGAGCACCGTCTCGAGCTTCGGGTAGAAGGCCGGCAGGAGCCCATCGAGGCCATAGAAGAAGCGCCCGGCCTCGAGGTCGTCCACGAGCTGCCGGGTCTTCCGGCTCGGGTAGTTGACCTGGTCGCAAAGCTCGCGGACGCGGGCGATGGCCCCGGGCCGCGTCGCGGCGTCGAGCACCGTGTCCCGGGCCGGATGCACAAAGATGTGGGGCACGCTCTCCAGCGTTCGCTGGTCGTCCGGGTCGAAGCGCTTGATGGACAGCACGAGGTAGTCGTCGAGCTCGATGCGCGCCGGGGACCGGCCGTGCGGGGGAAAGATGTCGACGATGCCGCCGCGGACGGCGAAGGTCCCCGGGTCCTCGGCCACGGGCACGCGGAGGTAGCCGCCGGCGGCGAGCACCTCGATGAGCGCGTCGCGGTCGACCTCGCCCTCGGCCTTGATGAGCATCGACCGGGCCGCGAGGGCCTCCCTTGGCGCCACGCGGCGGCTCAGCGCCGCGCCGGGCAAAACGAGAAAGCGCCAGGGTAGGCCCTTCGCCAGGTGAAAGAGCACGGCGAGCCGGTCCATGGCCGTTCGCCGGTCCGGCGCCACGTCGAGGAAGGGCGACGTGTCGAGGGCCGGGTAGTGCAGCACCGTGCGTTTCGCCGCCTCGTCGTGGGCGCCGAGAAAGAAGCGCAGGTCCCGGCAGAGCCGCTCGGCGGCGTCGCCGTCGCCGGTGAGCACGACGAGGGGCCCCTGGACCTTCTGAGCCTCGGCGAGCAGGTGGGCGGCGGCTCCCGCGGGCAAGCCGGACAGGTCCGTACGAGGTGCACCGGCGAAGCGCGCGAGGGCCTCGTCCAGGCGGAGGTCGGCGCGCGCGAGGCCGGCGGTCATGCGCGCGTCGAGGCTCGGAAGGGCGTCGCTCATCGGGCCCGGCCGAACATGGGGCGAAGGCCCGTCCGGGGCCAGCCCGGACCCGGACCCGGCGCGGCCCGCGCGTGAGCGCGAGGCGGAAACGTGGTGCGCGCGACGCGCAGCCCATAGGCTCCGGCGCGTGCGACGCACCGGGCTCATTCTCCGCGCGGGACTCGTGGGCTCCGCCTTCGCGCTGGCGATCTTCGCGTTCGCCGGTGGCGCCGGCTTCAGCGAGCGTGCCCTCCCGGCCGCGGGTACGGCGGCGGGATGGGCGGCGCGGCTCTACTTCGCTGCGGGCCTTTTCGTGCTCGGTGGCTTGGACCTGGGGCTGCCCACGGGGCCGCAGCCGGCGCGAGCGCTGCTCTGGGTGGCGACCTTTCTGGCCCCGGCCATCACCGGAGGCGCCCTCGTCGAAGGCGGCGTTCGCTTGCTGCGCCCGGACCTCTGGGTGCGCTTTCGCCTGCGGAACCACTTCGTGCTCATCGGCGCCGGGCGCCTGGGCCATCTCTTTCTCGAGGCGCTCGCGCCTCGGGCGGCCCACGCCAAGCGACCCGTGGTGGTCGTGGATGCCGACGCAGGCGACGACCTCGCCGGCGAGCTTCGGCGACGCTTCGGGGCGCACCTGATCCGCGCGGACATCCGCAAACCACAGACCCAGCAGCTCCTCGCCCTCGGACGCGCGCGCGGCGTCGTCGTCCTCACCAACGACGACCTCGTCAACCTGGAGGCCGCTGCGGCCATCCAGGACGCGCACCCGGGGCTGCCCGTCTTGGCGCACGTCGCGGACCTCGAGCTTCGCCGAGCCCTCGACGCGCTCCGCGGTGCGGCGACCACCTTCAACGCGCATCGCCTCGCCGCGCAGCGCGTCTTCGAGCGCGCGCTCCGGCCGCACCTCGCGGCCACGGCGCAGAAGGACGTGCTGGTGCTGGTGGGCTTCGGCCGCTTCGGGCAGACCGTGTTCGAGGAGCTCCTGGCGAAGGACGCGCTTTCGGCGGAGATCCGCGAGGTGTTTCTCGTGGACCGGAACGCGACGGACAAGGCGCGCTTCTTCGCCCCCCACGCGCCGGTCCCCTGTCCGCTCCCCTTTCGGTGCATCGACGGGGACGTCGCCGATCCAGCCACCTGGGAGCGTCTGCGCGATGCGATTAGGGAGGGGGTGCCCGCGGGCGAGGAGTCCGCGCCGCCTTTCTTCGTGCTCGGCACGGACGACGACACGCTCAACCTACGCGTTGCGCTCGGTCTCCGGCGTCGCCTTGGCGACGCGCCGCGCATCGTCGTCCGCGTCTTTCATGCGTCGTCCTTCACGGACGCCATGGGGGCGCGCTTCGCCCTCGACGTGCTCGCCGTGGAGGGCCTCATGCGCGACGCCATCCAGGCGCAGGAAGACGCTTGGTTCCCGGCACGGCGCAGCGCCGGCGTGCGGCCCGAACCGCCCGATGAGGGGCCATGAGGTCGGCCAGGAGTCGGCGCGACGGTCGGCTCAAAGGAGGCGCGCGCGGACGGCGGCGGCCACGGCATCGGTGGTGATGCCGAAGTGAGCATAAAGGTCCGCGGCGGGCGCCGACGCGCCGAAGCTCCGCATGCCGACGAAGGCCTCGTCGGCGCCGGTCCAGCGCGTCCAGCCGAAGGCCGCCGCCGCCTCCACCGCCACCCGCGGCGCGGTGCCGAGCACCTCGGCGCGGTAGGCGGCGTCTTGCGCGGCGAAGCGCTCCCAGGACGGCATGGAGACCACGGCGGTCGAGACGCCGGCGGACGCGAGCTGGTCCCGGGCGGCCATCGCGATCTCGACTTCGGACCCGGTCGCGAGGATCGTCGCCTGGCGTGCGCCCTCGGCCTCGGCGAGCACGTAGGCGCCGTGGGCGGAGCGGTTCTCGGCCACGTCGCTGCGGAGCGTCGGGAGCCCCTGGCGGGTGAGCGCGAGCACCGAGGGGCCGTCCTCCCGCCGGAGCGCCAGCTCCCAGCATTCGGCCACCTCGATGGCGTCCGCGGGCCGGTAGACATGCAGGTTGGGGGTCGCGCGCAGCATGGCCAGCGTCTCGACGGGCTGGTGCGTGGGGCCGTCCTCGCCGAGGCCGATGGAGTCGTGGGTCAGCACGTAGACGACCCGCTGCTTCATGAGGGCGCTGAGGCGCATGCCGCCGCGCATGTAGTCGGCGAACACGAGAAAGGTGCCGCCGAAGGGGACGATGCCGCCGTGGAGCGCGAGGCCGTTCATGGTCGCGGCCATGGCGTGCTCGCGCACGCCGTAGTGCACGTAGGCGCCGCCGTAGGCGCCGGGACCGACGGGCTCGACGCCGCCGGCGCGCGTCTTGTTGGAGCCTGTGAGGTCCGCGGAGCCGCCGATGAGCTCGGGCATGGCCGGCACCAAGGCGTCCAGCACCTTGCCCGAGGAGGCGCGCGTCGCGAGCTTGGGTCGCTCTTCGGCCCAGCGCGCCTTGAGCGCGTCGAGGGCCGCGAAGGCGTCCGGGGGAAGCGTGCCGGCCAGGCGCCGCTCGAGCTCCGCCCGCTCCGCGTCCGGTAGCGCGGCCACGCGCGCCTCCCAGGCTTCACGTGCCGCCTGGCCTCGGGCGCCGGCCGCGCGCCAGGGCGCCGCGCTCGCCTCGGGGATGACGAAGGGACCGTGGTCCCAGCCGTAGTGCGCGCGGAGGCCGGCGATCTCCTCGGCGCCGAGCGGCGAACCGTGCGCGCCGGCGGTGCCGGCCTTCGTGGGCGCTCCGCGGGCGATGGTCGTCTTGCAGGCGATGAGCGAAGGCCGGTCGCTCTGCTGCGCCGCCGCGAGCGCTGCCGCGACGGCGCCGGGGTCGTGACCGTCGACGGCCGCGACGTCCCAGCCGCTCGCGGCGAAGCGAGCCAGCTGGTCGTCGCTCACGGCCAGCTCCGTCGACCCGTCGATGCTGATGGCGTTGTCGTCGAAGAGGACGGTGAGCTTGTGGAGTCGGAGGTGGCCGGCGAGGGAAATGGCCTCGTGGCTGATGCCCTCCATGAGGCAGCCATCGCCGGCGATGACGTAGGTGCGGTGGTCCACGAGGTCGTCGCCGAAGCGCGCGTTCATCATGCGCTCCGCGAGGGCGAAGCCGACGGCGGTGGCGATGCCTTGGCCGAGGGGCCCGGTCGTGGTTTCGATGCCCGCGGCCTCCCCGAACTCGGGATGGCCCGCGGTCTTTGCGTGGAGCTGGCGAAAGCGCTTCAGCTCGTCGAGGGGCATGTCCTCGGCGCCGGTCAGGTGCAGCAGCGCGTAGAGGAGCATCGAGCCGTGGCCGGCGCTCAACACGAAGCGGTCGCGGTCCGGCCAGCGCGGCGCCGAGGCGTCGTATCTCATCGCCCCGTCGAAGAGCACCGTGGCCACGTCCGCCATGCCGATGGGCATGCCCGGGTGGCCACTCTTCGCCTTCTCGACGGCGTCTGCCGCGAGGAAGCGGATGGCGTTCGCCATCGCGTCGTGCCGTACTCTGTCGATCGACTCGCTCATGGGCGGAAGGTCCGCCGCCGGCCGCCGAGGGTCAAGGCGCGACGGCGGCCTCGGGCTCAGAACTTGCCGTTGTCGTGCGCCATCTCGGACGGGATGGCCGCGATCACGTCCCAGTGCTCCACGATACGGCCCTCGTCGATGCGGAAGAGGTCGTAGAAGGCCGTCGGTGTGTCGCCCAAGGCGCCCTCCGAGGCCGTGAGTACGAAGTTGCCCTCGGCGACGATGAGCGGCGTCCGGGCGTAGCTCATGGCCTGCCCAGCCTCGGCCATGGCGGCGAGGGCCGCGCCCAATCCGTCGAGGCCATCGGCCACCGCCGGGTTGTGCTGGTCGTAGCGCTCCGTGGACACGTAATCCGTCAGTCGCCCGGGCGCCGCGCCCTGAAGCACGTCGGGCACGAACCCCTGGACCAGCGTGCGGTTGTCGGCCGTTCGCGCCCGGTCCGTCACCTCCGTCGGTCCGTCGGTCTGCGAGCGGCCCGAGGCCGTCTCCGCCGCCGGGACGAGGGGAATGAGGTTGTCCCAATGCTCCGCGATCTGACCGTCCTCCACACGGAAGACGTCGAAGGCCACGAGGGTCTCGCCACCGAAGAGCTGCGCGTTTCGGTAGGTGCTGTGAAGGGCCACCAGGTCGCCCTCACTCAGCACGCGGTGCACCTCCGCGGCGAGGCCGCTCTCCCGCAGCGCCGGGAGAAAGCCCAGGATGGGAGCCCGGCCCGTCGGCATGGCCGGATTGTGCTGGATGTAGTCCTCGGCGAACCAGCGGATCACGCCGACCTCGTCGAAGTCCACGAAAGCGGCCTTCATCCCGGCCATCACGATGTCGACGGGCGCGATTTCGCTCGCGCCGGCAGTGGTCTCGGAAGGGGCCGGAGCCGGAACAGGCGTCGAGGTGCAGCCCGCGACGAGCAGGACGGCCGCGACGACGGACGAAGCGTAGGTGGTCGTGTACATGGGGTCTCTCCTGCCCAGGTCATGGGCCGCTGGGCGAGGGCGACCCTGCGGGAGAAAGAACTTGTCAGCTATGTTGCATTGGTGTTGGTACTATTCGTGATGTGAATACGAAGCCGGAGCGCCCACTCGACGGGCTCGACCTCAACCTCCTGCTCACGCTCCGTGCGCTCCTGCATCACGCGAGCGTGAGCCAAGCCGCGCACGCCCTCGGGAGCACGCAGCCGACCGTAAGCCGCGGCTTGGCGCAGCTACGTCTCGCCTTTGGCGATCCGCTCCTCGTACGAACGGGCCGCGGCATGGCCCTCACGCCGGTCGCGAAGGCCATGGTCGAGCCCCTCGAGCGAGCTCTCGGACACGTCGACCGGCTCCGCGGCACGGCGCATTTCGACCCCGCCACGGACCGACGCATCTTTGGGGTGATCCTCCCGGATGTGGTGAGCGTGGGGGTGCTCTCCGCCCTTCAGGAGGACTTGGTGCGCGCTCCGGAGACGAGCCTCGAGGTGCGGGGCTTCGCCGGCGACGCCGTGGCGATGCTGCTTTCCGGCGGCGTCGACGTGGTGGTGGGCGCGACGCCCTTGCAGCATGCGGACTTCTACTCGACCAAGCTTGGTGGCCATGCGGGATGGAGCGTGCTCGTCGGTTCCGCACACCCCGCCTACGGAAGCGCGCGACTGACGAAAGCGCGCTGGCTTGGCTCTCGCCACGTGCAGCTCGTCCCGGGCCGCAGCGGCGCGCGGCGCGGCGACGTGGAGGCCTTTCTCGATCGCAAGGGGCTGAAACGCCGGGTCCAGGTCCGCATCGGCTACCTCCTGGGCCTCGCCGAGCTGGTCGCCAGCACCGAGCTGGTTGCGACGCTCCCGACGCCCACGGCCCGGGCCCTCGCTTCCGGGGGCGAGCTGAAGGCCTTCGCCCACCCGCTCCGCGACTTGCCGAAGCTCGGCGTGCGCCTGACCTGGCATGCCACGCAGCACCAGGACGCGGGACAGCGGTGGTTCCGTGAGCGCCTCGCAGAGAGGGTCGGCGCCTTTCTCCGCTCGTGATCGCGGGGCCGCTCGCGCGCACGGGCGTCGCGCGGAGGAGCCAGTACCTGACCCAGGCGTCAGGCCAGGGCGGGGTTGCTACGGCGGCGCCACACGACGCCGTCGAGGAGGTAGTGCGTCGCCTGCGGAAGGGCGAGGAGCGGCACGAGCCAGGCGAGGCCCAGTGGCGCCTCGCCGGCACCGAAGAACTCCGGGCGCTCCTGCCAGACCCAGCGGTCCCAAAGCGTCTCCTCGAGCGTGGCGGCCACGAGCACGAAGACGAGGAACCCGGCGACGCTCGCCGCCACGGGACCGCCGAGCCAGCGGAGGCCTGCAGGCGCTCCGCGCTGGACGGCCCGGCGCCGGCCGTAGCGCCAGGTCAGCACCAGATAGGGCACGCCGTGAATGAGTACGTTCGTGACCGTGAAGGCGTAGTCGCCATCGACCACGACGATGCCGAGGCCCCAGCACGCCCAGGTCGTGGTCATTACCAGCGCCGAACCCCAAGGGACCGCCGCGCCGCGAAGCCAGGGGCGAAGGACGCGCAAGGCGAGGTACGCCATGAGGAGCCCGAGGGCCGGGAGCACCAGGGCGTCCGTGGCCCGGGCGAGGCCCGGGAGCGTGAGAAAGTCCCCGGGCACGAACCAGCTGAAGCTTCGCGGGTGGGCGTGCCACCAGAGCAGCGGCCCCAAGGTGCCCACGTAGACCGTGAGCAGATCCAGGCGTCGCTCCCAGGCCCGTGCGCCTGAGCGTCGCGCGTGGAGCGCGATCCAACCGGCCTGTTGGCGCACGAAGTGCCACGCGGCCACGTAGGCCAGCGCCCGCCAGAACACGCCGGGGCCGAAGCCATAGGCCACGGCGCCCGCGAGGTAAGCCAGCACCGGCGCTCCGAAGTACACGAGCGGGCGCCGCCGGAGCTCGGGGCCGTCGAGGTACACGCGCACGTTCGTCGACCACACGTGGGCGACGTCCACGGCGAGCACGCCCCCCAGCCACACCCACTCCGGCGCATCGCTCTCCGCGATGCCGAGATGCGCGCCCAGCGCGAGGAGCCCCAGGCTGAGCAACGCGGTTGCGCCGAAGGCCCAGAGGTCCGCCCGCCGGTCGAAGAGCCAGGGGCCCGCGGGCCCGAAGGGCGACGTGCCCGTCACGTCGCCGCACCGTCCGCCGTCAGCGCTGCGAGGACCTCATCCGCGGCGCGAACGCCCTGGTCGAAGGCCTCTTCGAAGAGCGCTACGCCGCTCAGGTCCGAGTGGGCGAAATGGATGGCGCCGAGGGGCGCCGCGCGGTGTTGGCGCTTTCCGCCCTCGAGGAAGCCCACGCGTGGTTGCACCATCGCGTGGCCCCAGCGCCACACGTCCACGCGGGCGACTTGCGCTGCGAGGTCGGGGTGCGCCGGCGTGAGGTCCGAGAGGATGACCTGGGCCCAGTCCTCGAAGGTCGCGGCCTCGAGTCGCTCTCGCTCCGCGCGCTCGTCGGCTCCGGCGAGGGCGTAGTACCAGGTCCATACGGTGGGGCCGTGGTCCCGGCCACGCTGGTGGGTGGCGCTGACGTAGCCGAGGCTCGGCGAACCGTAGATCACGTTGTCCCAGGCCGGCGGGGCTCCGCGACCCCGGGGCCGGTCCCGGAGCGCCAGGTTGGCGACCACCCAGGGCCCGTAGCGAAAGGCGTCTCGGGCGGCGGTCGGGTCCGCCGCCTCCCGCTCGGCCAGCGCCGGCACCACCCGTCGGGCGATGAAGCGGGGTAGAGCGACGATGACGCGACGCGCGCGCAGCGCGCTCACGTCGCCGGCCGCGTCCACGAGGCCGATGCGCACGGTCCCCGGGTCCTCGTCGCCGTCGTCCATGGAGCGCACGTCGAAGGCGAGAGCGCCGACGCGCAGGTCGCCTTGCACGGCCTGCTCCAGGTGCTCGACGAGCGGGGCATTCCCATCGGGCCAGGTCAGGAAAGGCGCCGACGCACTACCGGGCCTGGGCACGCGGGCCGCGAAGTAGAAAAGCAGGGCCCAGGCGCTCGTGGCGCCGAGGCCGAGCCCGTAGTCATCACGGCAGGCGTGGTCGCAGAGCCAGTGAAGTCGCGGGGAACGGAAGCCTCGGGAGGCGAGGAAGGTCTCCGCGTCGACGCGGTCGAGCGCGAGCAGCTCTGCGTCGTCCGAGCTCGTGCGCAGGGGAAGGGAGAAGGCCCGTCGGCCCGCGCCGTCGCGAAGTCCGACGTAGCGTTCGACGAGCGCCTCGAAACGCCCAAGCTCCGCCAGGTCCTCCGCCGAGGCCCCGGCGTAGGGGTAGTCCCCGGGGTACCAGAAGCCGCGATGAAAGATGCGCTCCTGGGGCGCGCGCACCAGGAGATGCTCCGCGGGCCGGCCGTCACCGTCCAGGGCCCCGAGCTCGCCGAGGAGCGTGCGCAGGGGGACGTTCGCCTCCCCGGGGAGCGGCAGGTAGTGCGCCCCCAGGGGATGCCGATAGCGGCGGCCGGCATGTTGAAGCACGCCGCCGCGGGCCGTGCCTCCCGTTGCCTCCTCGAGCTCCACCAGGGCGAGGCGGCCGGCGAAGCCCTTGCGGCGGAGCCGCCAGCCGGCGCTGAGCCCGGCGGCGCCGGCACCCAGAATGGCGACGTCCACCGCGCGCGACGGCGCCGTCGCGAGCGCCGCGCGCCGCGCATCCAGGTCCCCGTCGCGCAACGCGTGGCCCCGCCGGAGCGCCGGGCCTCCGAGCTCCCCTTCGAGCCGCGCAGGCACGCGCTCCGGCTCCGGGGGAGGCGGCCCGGAACAGGCCGCCGCCAGCGGGAAGGGTGCGAGGAGCGAACGGAGCAGCGCGAGTCCAAAGAAGAGATTTGTGATAGGTTTCCTCGTTCCTGATTTTTCAAACGTACTCTCACGGGTAATTCTTCGTTTCCTTCTAATATTGAACCACCCACTAC
>JBCCAW010000684.1:0-2944 GCA_039814655.1 Myxococcota bacterium
CAGCGCCGGCCGTCTGCCCCTGCCCGTCGCGGCGGGGCTCGTGGCGTTGCAGACGCTCGTGGCCTGGCGCCTCGGCGGCCACGCCCTCGAGGCCTTCCAGCTCGTGGCGGCGCGCCGGGGTTACGTCGAGGCCTTCCGCACCATGCTCGAGGCCGTCGAGACCCGACGCTTCGAGAGCGCGACGCTCACCGCGCTCCGGGAGCGCATGCACGTGGCCGGCGCGCCACCGTCCGCCTACCTCGCGCGGCTGGACCGTTGGGCCGGGCTCGCGGAGCTGTACACGCAGTTCCTCCTGCACTTCGTCGTGAACCTGGCCGTGCTCTGGGACCTCCAGGTGCTGCTCCGCCTCGAGCGCTGGAACGCCGAGGTGCGCGAAGGGCTCGAGGGTGCCTTCGACGCACTCGCGGAGCTGGAGGCGCTGGCGAGCCTCGCGACGCTCTTCGACCAGGACCCGGCGGCACGCTTTCCGGACCTTCCGCACGAGCCCACCCCGCTGCGGGCCGAGGCGCTCGCACACCCGCTGCTCCCCCCGGCAGAGCGCGTGGCCAACGACGTGGCGCTCCCGGGGCTCCCCGGGGCCCTCATCGTGACCGGCTCCAACATGGCCGGAAAGTCCACGCTGCTCCGAGCCGTCGGGCTGAACCTCGCCCTCGCCTTCGCCGGCGGTCCCGTGACCGCCAGCGCCTTCGTCACCTCACGGGTCAGGCTCCGCGCCAGCATGCGGGCCCACGACTCGCTTCAGCGTGGGGCGAGCTACTTCCGCGCGGAGCTAGAGAAGCTCCGGTCCGTGGTGGACGGAGCCGAGGCGGAACCCCCGCTCTTCTTTCTCCTCGACGAGCTGCTCCGCGGGACCAACGCCCGGGCCCGGCATCTCGGCGCCCGGGCGGTGCTCTCGCATCTCCTCGACCGCGGCGCCCTCGGCCTCGCCGCGACCCATGACGTCGCGCTCGCGAAGCTGTCCGACGAACGCCCCGGAGTGAAGAACGTACACTTCACGGACGTGCTCGACGCCGAGGGCGAGATGATCTTCGACTACCGGCTGCGCGCGGGGGTCGTACGAACGAGCAACGCGCTCCGGCTCCTAGCCCTCGCGGGCATCGCCGTCCCCGACGACGACGGGCTGCCGGAGGCGAAGGACCCGCGAGAAGACTGAAACCATCCGGCTTTCTCGAACGTACGCCCCCACATCATGGAGCGTGTGCGCCGCCTTCACGAGCTTTGGAGCTGGCTACCGGCCTTTCGGGTCGTGGCTGAAACCGAGCATCTCCCCACTGCCTCCCAGGCGCTTCACGTCACGCCGAGCGCGCTCTCCAGGAGCATCCGGCTCCTCGAGGACGCGGCCGGGGCCCCTCTCTTCGACCGAACGGGTCGGCGCATCGTGCTCAACGCCGCGGGGGAGGCCTTTCTTCGGGCGGTCCGGGACGCCATGCGGACCGTGCACGAGGGGCTCCAGGCCGTGGAGTCCTCGCAGTTTCTCGGCCCCGTGCACGTCGCCTGCGCGGGCGCTCTCGGTCCGCCGCTCGTGCTCCCGGCGCTGGCCGCGGTGACCAGCGCGCACCCGCGGCTCGTGCCCCACGTACAGGACGTCGCCGACGGGGAGATGGCGAGCCTCCTTCGCCGAGGCGTCATCGACGTGGCCCTCGCGCCGCGCGTGCCCGAGGACGACGCGATCACCGTGAGTCCGCTCCTCGAGCTGGCCTATGACGTGTTCGCGGCTCCCTCCCATCCCCACGCGGCGTCCCCCGCGGCGCTGGAGGACGCGCCCTTCGCGGCGCTTCAGGGTGACGGGGAACACCGCAGCCGCTGGCCCGCGCACCGCCGGCGGCGCATCGCGCTGCGCGTGACCCGGGAAGCGGAGCTGGTCAGCGCCGCGACGAGCGGTGGCTTCGTCGCCGTCCTCCCCTCGCTCGTCGGGCGCCGGGCGGGCCTCGTTCCCCTGGGCGCGGGGCTCGAGCGCGAGCTCGTGTACCTCGCGCATCGCCCCTCCATCACGCTCCCGGGCCGCACGGAGGCCGTGGTCGAAGCGCTTCGGCACCAGGCGGCGGCGCTCGCCGCGGAGGACGACGCCGTTTCCCTCGCGCCGGCGGCCTGAGCCGTCGACGGCCTCGCCCCGGCGCGTGGCCATCGCTCAGGGAGCGAGCGTCGCCCAGAGGCGCTTCGTGCTCGCTTCGAGGCCGAAGGGCGGCCTGACGTCGCGCTCCGAGGGGAGCTCGCGGAGCCCGGTCAGCTCCCGGCCCGCGGCGCGGGCCCCTTCATGCACGTGGCGCCGAAAGGCCTGCCGGGACATGCGCCGGTCGTTGCTGCTCAGCAGCGCGATGCCCCCCGGCGCGGTGACCTCGAGGCAGCGCCGGGCGAGCTCGACCCAGCCGCGGCCGCTCGTCCAGCGGCGCGTCATGGTCGTCGCGAAAGTCGGGGGATCGCAGATCACGAGGTCCCAGCGCGTCCCCCGGCGCGCCGCCCGGTCCAGGTACGCGAAGGCGTCGTCCTGCACGACGGTGCCCGCTTCGAGGTCGTTCGACGACGCGTTGTCGCGGAGCCGAGCGAGCGCCGGCTTCGAGACGTCGACGCTCGTCACCTCCGCTGCGCCTCCGGCCTGGGCGGCCACGGTGAAGGGCCCGGTGAAGGCGAAGAGGTTGAGCACGCGCCGCCCTTCAGCCGCGGCGCGGACGCGGCGGCGCGCTCCTCGCTGATCCAGAAAGAGCCCGGGAGAGAGCCCCTCGCCGAGGCGCAGGGCGAAGCGCAGGCCCTCCTCGGCCACCAGGAGCGACGCGGGCGCGGGGACGCCGGCGACGGGCTCGGGCGGGGCCAGCGCGCCCGCCTCCGCGTCGCTCGCCTTCTTGGGCCGGCGCTTCAGGTAGACGCCGGCAAAGCCGCGGGCCACGAGCGCCGCCGGCAGCGCCGCGGGCGCGCCGCCGTAATCGTGAAGGACCGCCCAGCGATCGAA
>JBCCAW010000116.1:0-12686 GCA_039814655.1 Myxococcota bacterium
GCGAAGCTCGAGGCCGCGGGCTTCACGCAGCTCGCCGACCAGGTGAACGGCTTCGACGGCAAGCGCGGCACCTTCGGCGAGATGCTCGAGCCCGGCTGGCAGCCGAGCGGCCTCCCGGTCACCGCCGAGGTCGAGCCGGGGCGGGACTACACGAGCCTGGCCACGAAGGCGCCGTAGCCGGGCCGAGGAGCCGACGGGCGGCGCGGGACCGCGGCTCCCCCCGAGGCGCGGGTGGCACTACCCTTTGCGGACCATGCGCATCGGCGAGCCCATCGACCCCCGTCTTTCCTTCGTTCGTCGCCTGCACGACCTCGACGACGCGCGGGCCATCGGCGCGTCCGGGCCGCGGCTGCGCGAGCTGCGCCGCGGCGGCGCGCGCCTCGGCGATGCGCTTCGCGATGGCCCGCGCGTGAAGGCCGTGCGCACGCTGCCGCTCACCACGCTCGTCTACCCGGCCGCCTTCGCCTTCAACCACGCGCTCCGCGTCCCCGTGCCTTACGTGCAGCTCACGCACCGCTGCCTGCTCGTGCAGGTGGAGGCCGCCGGCGAGACGAAGAACGTCCTCTTCAACCCCTCGGACTACGAGGCGAACAAGGCGACGCCCTTCTTCCGGGATCTGCTCGCCGCCGTGCCCGCGCCGGCCCTCGCGGAGAGGATTCTGAGCACGCAGTTCGGCCAGGTGGACGCGCAGCTACGCGCCCTGGGCCTCACGCCGGAAGACATCGACGTCGTGGCCTTCGACCACTTCCACACGCAGGATCTCCGCCCGCTCCTCGGCAGCACGGTCCCGCGCCCGGATGGCAGCTACTACCAGGCGCGCTTCCCGAACGCGCTCCTCGTCGCGCCGCGCGAAGGCTGGGAGGATTGGGCCGACGTGCACCCCCTTCAGCGCGCCTGGTTCATCGAAGAGGGCAACGAGGGCGTGCCCGCGGACCGCGTCGTGCTGACGGAGGGCGACCTCTGGCTCGGCGAGGGCTGCCTTCTGCTGCGCACGCCGGGGCATACGCGCGGCAACCAGACGCTCTTTGCCCACGGGGCCCGGGGCGTCTTCGGCTGCAGCGAGAACGGCTGCAGCGCGGACAACTGGTCGCCGCACGACTCGGCGCTTCCCGGCCTCCGCGCTTTTGCGCGCCGCTACGGCCTCGACGTCGTGCTCAACAGCAACACGCCGGAGCTGGCCGCGGACCAGTACAGCTCGATGATCCTCGAGCGCGAGATCGTGGACCGGGACCCGGACGACCCGGCCTTCGTTCAGATGTTCCCCTCGAGCGAGGTCACGCCCTCGCTCCTGGCGCCGGGTGTGCGCCCGTCGCGCGTGTTCGGCGAGCGCGACTCCGGCGAGCTCACGATGGAGCGGGCCGCGGCGCCACGCTCGGCTCCGCGGATGCACGCCTGAGCGAGGCTCGAAGGCCTCCCCCACCGCTTGGGGGAGGCCTCACGCCCGATTCGTTGATACAGTCCCGGCGTCGTTCGAGTGACGATGGCGCAAAGCATATGAAAGCGCAGCGGCGACAGCGGGTCCCGGAGGACGTCCCCCGGTGGAGCGTACTCCTCGTCGAGGACGAGGAATACGACCGCATCATGGTGGCCAAAGCCCTCGATGGCGCGCGGGAGCGTATCCGCATCGACGTCACGCGCACGCTGGCGGGGGCGCGGCAGGCCCTCGGAGAACACGCCTACGACTGCGCGCTCATCGACATCGGCCTGCCCGATGGGCGAGGGCTCTCGTTGCTCGGGGCTCACTCGGACGTGGCGAAGGTGATGCTCACGGACTTCGCCGACCAGGCGACGGAGAGCGCCGCGCGGCGGGCCGGCGCCGACGACTTCCTCGTCAAGGAACAGGTCGAAGGGGCCGCCATCGTGCGCGCCGTGCGTCGTGCCATC
Organism: Myxococcota bacterium; assembly: GCA_039814655.1. GTDB lineage: Bacteria > Myxococcota_A > Polyangia > Polyangiales > Houyiibacteriaceae > CALCTH01. The sequence goes on from JBCCAW010000116.1 coordinate 1,885, forward strand.
GAGCTCCGGCAGGCGCGCCGGCTCGTCGAACGCCAGGTCGCCCGGAACGAGCTCGCCTCCCTTGCCGGCGAGCTCCGCCTTGCGCTCGGCCGCGTGGGCGCGGCCCTGCCCCGCCTCGAAGCGCGGGCCGATGAGGACCAGGTCGACGGCCACGACGCGCTCGCGACGGCCAAGACGCTCGTCGCGCGCCTCGAGCGCATGGCCGCCGGTGCGCCGCTGCGCGCACCGGCGCAGGTCCCGGCGACCGCCGGCTCCGCGGCACGGGCGCTGCCCATCCTGGTCATCGACGACGAAGAGCCCATTCGCCGGGCCTACACGCGCATGCTGCGGCCCCACCAGGTAACGGCCATGGGCGGGCGCGAGGCGGCCCTCGCCCTCGCCCGCGGCGACGGGCCCTTCGCGCTGGTCATCTGCGACCTCCGCATGCCGGACGTGGACGGGCTGACCGTCTACGAGCACGTGCTCGCTCACCGTCCCGAGCTGGCCGGCTGCTTCGTCTTCTTGAGCGGTGGCGGCATCAGCCGGCGCGCTCGTCGCGTGATCGAGGCGCTCTCCGTCCCGCTGCTTGTGAAGCCGAGCGGCCCGGACGAGCTGCTCCGCTACGCGCGGGACCTCGAGGGTCCGCGCGCTGGGAAGTGAGTCGGCGCCATGAGTTCGGCGCAATGAGCCTCGGGAGGGCCGGCGACGGAGCGGGGCTGCGCCTGCTCTACGTGGACGACGACGCCGACGCGCGCCGGGCCGTCGCCCGGGCGCTTTCGCGCACGCGCCATCACCTGGACCTCGCCGCCACGCCCCGGGAGGCGGTGCTCCGGGCCAGCACGCACCGCTACCAGGTCGTGCTCACGGACCTCCACATGCCGGGCACCGACGGCCACGAGCTGGCCCGGCGACTGGCCTCGCTCTGCCGCGACGCCGCCTTCGTGCTCGTCACCCGGCGCGAGGACGCGGAGGCCTTCGGCGACGACACCGTCGGCTTCGACACCGTGCTCCGGAAGCCCTGGCGCCCCTCGGAGCTCAAGGCCCGCCTCGAAGAAGCGCGCCGGGCCCGCGACACACGCTTGGCCGCGCGGCAGAGCAGCGAGCACCCCGGCGTGCTTCGCGTGCTGGTCGTGGACGACGACGAAGGGGACCGGGCCATCGTGGAGTCCCTGCTGCGCGTCGCGCCCGGGTCCTATCGCTTGAGCTTCGCCGCCTCCGTCACCGAGGCGCTTCGCGCCGTCGAAGCCAGCGCGCCGGACGCGGTGTTACTGAACCTGGAGCTCCCGGACGCCTCGGGGCTGGACGCGCTCGAGCGCGTGCGCGCCTCCTCGCCGGACGTGCCGATCATCGCAACCACGTCCCACGAGGACGAGCGCGTCGCCCTGGCCGCCGTAGCCGCCGGAGCGCAGGACTACCTGGCCAAGGGCTTCGTGGAAGCCCGCGGTCTCGCGCGGGCACTCGCCTTTGGAATCGAGCGAAAGCGCGCCGAAGCCACGCTGCTTCGCATGGCGCACCACGACGCGCTCACGGGCCTCGCGAACCGCGTGCTCCTCCGGGAGCACGCCGCCGCGGCCATCGCGCGACAGCGACGCGCGGGCGGCGGCGTAGCCCTCGCCGCCCTCGACCTCGACCGCTTCAAGCAGGTCAACGACACGCTGGGTCACGAAGCCGGCGACGCGCTGCTTCGCGCCGTGGCCGTGCGCCTTCGCGGCGCCGTGCGCGACGAGGACCTGGTCGCCCGCCTCGGCGGTGACGAGTTCGCCATCGTGCTCGAAGGCGACGACGTGTCCCGGCTCGCCACCACCGTCGCCGAGCGCGTCCGCGTCGCCCTCGCGCGGCCCGTGGATCTCGGGGAGCGCGAGGTCGTGACGCGCGGCAGCGTCGGCATCGCCGTGGCCGATGACGGCGACGACGTGGACGGCCTGCTCCGCAAGGCGGACCTGGCCATGTACCGGGTCAAGGAAGAGGGCCGGGACGGTTTCCGCTTCTTCGTGGGCGAGATGCAGGCGCGCATGGAGCGCGAGCTCGAGCTTCGCGAGTCGCTTCGCCTCGCCATCCCGGGCCGCCGGGACTTTCATCTGCTCTACGCGCCCGCCCTCGACCCGCGGGACGGGTCGCCGCGCGCCGTCGAAGCGGTGCTCACCTGGCGCCACCTGGACGACTGCAGCGCGCCCCCTCTCCTCGCGTCGCTGGAGCAAAACGGCTGGTCCGAGGAGCTGGGCCTTTGGCACCTCGACCAGGCCCTCGCGGCGTTGGCCGAGGCCCCTGACGCGCAGGCCATGGTCTCCGTGGACGTCGGAGCGCGGCTCCTCCGGACCCAGGACCTCGGGGAGCGCATCGTCGAACTGCTCGATGGCCATGGCCTCGCGCCGGAGCGCCTCGAGCTCGAGCTCCCGAGCGCGCTCTTCGGTACGGAGCTGGCCCCCTCACGGCAGCAGCTCGTGCGCTTGGCAGAACGGGGCATCGGCCTGGCCCTCGACCGCTTCGGCGAGGGGGACGCGGCCCTCGGGCTGCTCCACGGGAGCCCCTTTCGCGCCGTGAAGATCGCGGGCCCGGTGATCGCCGCGTGCGCCTCGACGAGAGGCGTTCGTTGCCTCGCGCGCGCCATGGTCGCTGCGGCCCAGGTCCTGGAGATCGCCACCGTCGCCCTCGGCGTCGACAGCGGGCAAGCGCTCGGTGACGCGCGAGCGCTCGGCGTCGACGCCGCCCAGGGGCACGCCGCCGCCGGCCGCGCCTCGCACTGGCCGGCGCAGCCTACGAGCCTGCGCGTTCGGCTCTCCGACGCCGGCTGAGAACGGCGCTCGACGAGACGCGCTCACCCGTCGGGATAGGGGCCAAGAAAAGGCGCAACCCGGCGTTCGATGCGTCGCCGCACGCGGGCGAGCAGGCCAAGGAAGGTCGCCTCGACGCGCGGCGCGAGCCTGTTTCCACGGCGCCCGCGCACGATGAGGCGACGGGCCTACGCCTCGTCTTCGCCGGGCTCGGCGCCGCCCTCGACGTCCGCCTCGCCGGCGTCCTCCTCGCCGGCGCCTTCCTCCGCGCCGGCGTCCTCCCCTTGCCCCGCGTTCGGGTCGATGGCGATGGGCTCGGCGTCGCCGATCCAAAAGGCGCGCGTGTCGCCGCCGCCTCCCGCGTGGGACGCATAGGCGCTCCAGAACTCCGTCGTCGCGTCGCGGAGCGCCGAGCGGAGCCCGACCACCTCGCCGCGCGCTTCGGAGACGGCCTCACGTCGGTCCTCCACGCGCTGGCGCAAAGGCTCGAGCTCGTAGGAGGCGAGGTCGTGGTGCACGGCGCGCTCGGCGTGGGCCAGGTCGCGCTTGGCCTCGGCGTACTCGACGTCCAGCTCCGCCAGCTCCAGCTCCGCGTCCGCCAGGTCGAGGCGCGTCTCCACGAGCACCTCGAGCGCGTCGTCCGGCGCGCCCAAGCTGACCTCGTCCTCCATGCGCTCGGCCCAGGTGTCCAGGCGCCCGAGCTCGGCTTCGGCCCCATCGCGCCGGGCCCGGGCGGCCACGACGCCGTCTTCCGTCGCCGCGAGCCACTGCCGCGTCTCCACGGGGAGCGACGCATCGCGCGGGTCGAGCAACTCCACCTGCGAGCCCCCGCAGGCGCTCAAGAGCACGGCCAGCCAGAGCGCGCGACTCACGAGGCACCTCCGCCGAGGCGCTGGCCGCCGGCGCGGCCTTCCGGGAAGACCTCGAGGGCCTGCTCCGCCGCCTCCCGGAGCCCAAGCCCGCGCAGCACCTCCGAGAGGTTCTGCCGGCCCGCCTCGAGGTTCTCCGCCGCGGCGTAGCCGAAGGCCCGCAGCGCCGCCGCGTCGTCGTTCACCCGATGGTGCGCGATGCCGAGCAGGTTGGCCTCGAGCGCGCCGCCGCCGCGCTCCGCCGCAGCCGCGAGCACGACGCGCGCGTGACGCGGCGAGCCGCTCGCGAGGAAGGCCTCCGCGAGGCCCCGCAGCGCCTCGAGGTCCTCGGGGTTTCGCGCGATGCGATCGCGAAGCTCCGGCGCCGCGTCCGGCGCCGACTCGTTGCCCGCGGTCGCGACGTCGAAGCTCGGCAGCGCGTCCCCGGCGGCCTCCCCCTGGAGGCAGGTCCTCGCCGCGGGGCTGAAGTTGCGCGCGTTCCACGCCTGGCGCGCGCAGACCTCGATGGCCTCGTCGGCGGTCGCGTTCATGGCCGCGCTCCGCTGGCTCAGGGCCTGGGTGATCGCGTCCCGCGTGGCCGGGTCCATGTCCCCGCCGGGCTGGAACGCGGCGACGCGCGACGCCGCCGTGCGTTGCATGCTCGCGAGGCGGAGCAGCGCCTGCGGCGAGTAGTCCGGGTCCTGCTGGCGCACGGCCTGCAGGTACGACTGCTGAATCACGTCGACGATGGTCACGTACTCCTCGACGAGCAGCGCGTCGTCGAGCGTGGGGTAGGAGTCGAAGGCCTCGCGAAGCACCTCGGCGGTGCCGAAATGCGCCCGCGCCAGCGCCCCGGGAGAGCCGCCGGCCCCGGCGCCGAGCACCGTCTGCAGGTCCATCTCGGCTTCTTCGCTTCGGCCCGCCGCGAGCTTCGCGAGGCCGACGCGCGCGAGCACCTCGATGTCACCGCCGCCCGCGTAGGGCTCGAGCACCGAGAGCACGCGCCGCCAATCGCCGCGCCGCTCGAGGAGCGTCGCGAGCTTGCCGAGGGACTCGGCGGCCCCGGAGGGCGAGGCCGCGAGGCGAATGGCCTCGAGGTAGGTGGCCTCCGCGCCATCGAGCTCGCCGAGCTGCTCCTGGAGCCCGGCGACGATGGCGAGGAGCTGCGGGGCCTGCGGATGCCCGGCGCTCGCGGCCTGCCGGAGCAGCTCCACGGCCCGGGCCACCTCGAAGCGGCCCACGGCGATCTGCCCGAGCGTCGAGAGCATGCCCGGGAGCTGCTCGCTCTCCGGGTACTGCGACGCGAACTGCTCGCCGAGCACGTAGAGGCCCTCCGAGTCGCCCTGGGCCCGCTTGGCCATGAAGGCGTTCAGGAGCGCGCGCTCGCCGAGCTCGGAGCCCTGGTTGCGCTCGGCGAAGGCGACGAGCGGCGTGAGGTCGCCGCCCTCGTCGCCGGACGCCTCGAGGCTCACCTCATCGAGGAGCGCCTGCTCCGCCGAGGCGATGACCGGCTGAATCTCGGCGCGAAGGGAGGCCGTCGCCGGCCCCTCCGGCCCGCCGAAGGAGCGCCCGGCCGCCGCGAGGGCCTCGAACTCGTTCAGCGTCGCGTGCGAGTCGAGCACGAGGCGGATGGCCGCGTCGCCCTCGTTCGACTGCGGGTACTCGTAGGCCACGGCCGTGAGCCGGTCGATGGCCTCGAGGTAGCTCCCGAAGTCGAAATAGCTCAGCGCGATGCCGAACTTCACGCGCCGCTCCTGCTCTTGCTCGAGCTCGTAGCGAAGCAGCTCCTGCGCCGCGCGGCGAAGACCGCTCCGGGCGAGCGCCCGGCCGCTGAGGTCGCCGGCGTCGCTCGTCTCCAGCACGGTCTGGAAGCGCACGACGGCGTCGTAGAGCGCGTCCCGGCGGGCAGCTGCGCCTTCCTCGAGCCGGTCCGCGGCGCGGAGCGAGAACTCCGCGGCCTGCACCTGGCGCCCGGCCTCCACGGCAGAGTCCGCGCCGTTGAGCATCATGTCCGTGGTCGCGTCCGTCTCCGGGAAGGTGTCGAGGTAGAGCGCGTAGCCATCGGTGACCGAGGCCGCGAAGCGGCGCCGGCGCCGCTCGGGCACCCGGGCGATGCGCTCCTGCCCGCGGGTCAAGAGATCGCGCGCGTACTCCTCGAACTCGTTCGTGAGCGTCTCGCGCTGCGTCGCCCCCACGGCGAGGCGGGCGCGGTAGACGCGCAGGACCCGGAGCATGAGCTCCAGGTCGCCGCCGAGGCCCTCGTACACGTTCAGCGAGCGAAGCGCCGTGTGCATCTGGCGCGCGTCGTCGAGCCGGTCCTCGTCGACGACACCGAAGCGAAGCAGCTCGCGCAAGACGCTCACGAGGCCCTCCGCCGAGTCCACGACGCCGAGTCGACGGGCCATGCGCGAGAGCCCCGCGGCGTAGCTCGCGCGGTCGTGGGCGAGGCCCCGGAGGTACGGCACCGCGCGCTCCGGCGGACGCTCGGACGTGTAGCAGTAGGCCAGATCGCGAATGGAGGAGCGGCGCACGTCGATGGCGTAGTCGCCGCCGAGCGTCGCCAGATCGACGTCGTCGTCGAGGCTCGCCTCGTAGGCCTCGCTGATGAGCGACCCCTCGGCGTCGCGCTCGGCGAGCGTCTCGGCGACGGCCTCGGAGCCTTCGGCCACGGCCTCTTCGAGCTCGGCCTGGGCTTCGGCGGCGGCGGCCCGGGCTTCGGCGCGCTCGGCCGCTGCGTTGCCGAGGCGGATGGCCCGCTCGAAGCTCGTGAGCGCGCGGCCGCAATCGTCCTGGTTCACGTAGACCCAGGCCAGCTTGTAGCGGGCCAGCGCGCTGAGCTGCGGCCCGCTGCTTTGCAGCACGCGCTCGTAGCTGCTGCGCGCCTCGCCGAGCTCGTTCTGGTCGAAGTAGTAGTCGCCCAGGAGGAGGAGCGCCTGGCCCAAAAAGCGGCTCTCGCCGGCCTCCACGAGGCGGCGAAGCGTGGCGACCATCTCGTCGAAGTTGCCCAGCTCGCGCTGCTCCTGGGCGATGTTGAACAGGATGCGCGCCCGCAGCGGCGTGTCCTGATAGTCCCGGAGCACGCGCTGATAGAGCGCGATGGCCTGCTCCTTGAGGAGCTTGACCTGCGGCACCTCGAGCACCTCGGAGCCCTGCTGGCGCTCCTGGGCGACGCGGTAATGGTAGGTCGCCTCTTCGCTCAGGAGCTCCGCGAGGCGCACGTAGAGCTCGGGCAGGTAGGGCGCGCCGCCGGAGCGGGCGATGGTGCTCCGCGTCTCCTCGATGGCGTTGCGCGCCTTGGTGATGCGGACCCGGAGGATCTGCACGTAGGTGGTGTCCGTCGTGACCTGCGGACCGGCGCCGCAGGCCCCCGTGGCGACGACGAGCGCCAGAGCGCCGGCGGCGCGCACCATCAGCGAGCGCGTCACTGCAGGCACCTGTCGGCGATGACGACCTCGAGGTCGTCGATTTCGTCGGTCCAGAACTCGCCCTGGAAGGAGTAGCGCACCTCGCCGGGCGCGACGCGGCGGCCGACGCGCGTGCGCGGGTCCGGCCCCGGCGGGCGACGGCGGCCGCGAAGAAGCTGCACGCTGAGCTCGTGGAGAATGAGCCGCACGCCGTCGTCGGCGTCGATGAGCTCGCGGGCGAGCTTGCGGCTCTCGTCGTCCACGCGGCGTCGTAGCTGCGCTTCGACCTGGCCCGTGGCGTCGGCGTAGAGAGCGTTCAGCTTCTCCCCGGCGGCCTGCCAGCGGCGCCCGAGGCGCTCGGCCTTCAAGGCCTCCCGGCGCGTGTGCACCGCGAGGTTGGTCAGCTCCCGCACGTCCGGCCGGCGGGCCGCCGCGCGCCGGAGCCGGAGCGAGTCGATGGGCAAGACGCCCTGGCGGAGGTCCTCGAGCTCTTCCGCATGGCGCGCCCGGAGCCGGGCGGCGGCGGTACGCGCCGGCTCGAGCTGGCACAGGCGCCGGAGGTTGTAGGCCTCGAGGAGGTAGCGCTCCGGCGCGATGAGCGAGCCGTAGACCGGCGCGTCGAGGGCCAGGAGCAGGCCCAGGGAGCGCCGGTAGGCGCCCCGGTAGTAGTGGGCCCAGGCCATCTCGAGCAGCAGGCCCGGCCGCTCCGGGGCGAGGTCCTGGAGCGCCTCGTAGCCGGCGACGGCGTCGCCCCAGCGCTCCTCGTCCATGGCGATGCGTGCGGCGGCGAGGCGCGCGTCGATGCGCACGTCGCGGGGGAGCTCGGACTCGTCCTCGAGGAGCCGCTCGATGGCCTGCCGCGCCGGCGCGAGGCGGCCCGTAGCGAGCACGTCGGCCGCGAGGGCGAGCTCCGCGCGCGCCCGGAAGGGGCTCTCGTCGTCGATGGCGCGGAAGGCGTCGAGGGCCCACTCGCGCTCGCCCTTCCGAAGGTTGTCGAGGCCCCGGTGGTAGCGCACGAAGGACTCGAGCTCCGGCCGCATCTCGTCGACGTCGGCCGCGGCGATGTAGCCGGCCAGCACGAGATCCTCGTCGACGGGCCCGCTCGTCGTGAGCCGCGCGAGGCCTTCGATGGCCTCGTCGACGAGCTCGACGTTCCGCTTCGCCTGGGCGACGTCGAGGTAGTAGAGGGCCGCCGCATAGCGGAGCCCTTGGGCCTCGAAGGCCCGGGCCGCGAGCGTGAGGCCCCGGTCGTAGCGCGGGTCGTCTTCGCTGGCCGTGCTCAGGTAGGAGAGCGCGGCGCCGAGAGCCGTGTCCCAGGACTCGTCCAGGCTGGCCTCGACGGCGATGGAGAAGGCGGCGTCCGGCTGCTCGACGAAGGTGGCCCCGCCGCAGCGGCAGAGCAGGACGAGCAGGCCGAGTGCGCCGGCGCTGCGGCGGAGCCCCCGGCCGCCGCAGAGAAGCGATGGGCGGCTCATCCGAACTCCGCCGCGAGGCCGACCGCCGTCCAGAGCTCGTGCTGCAGATCGAGCTCGTTCGACGTGTCGTCGAAGAACATCATGTGCCGCACGTCCACGCGGAGCGACACCCACTCGGCGAGGTAGAAGCGGAGCAGGCCGCCATAGTTGACCATGGGCCGGCGCGAGTCGTCGCTGAAGAAGCCGAGGCCCCCGCCGGCCAGCACGCCGATCTCCCCGAAGACGATGCGCCGGTTGGCCACGGCGCCCTTCAGGTAGATGGGCTTCCAGACCACGTTCGAGGTGACGACGTCCTGCACCACGGCGAAGGGCGTCGGCTCGATCTCGAGGGCGTCGAGGTCGTCCTCGAGGTCCGTCGCGAAGTCGAAGGAGTGCAGGTAGCCCACGGCTTCCCAGGCCCACTGGTCCGTGATGTGCCAGGTGAGCGCGCCGCCGACGGTGAGCCCCTTTCGGAAGGCGTCCAGGGGCAGGATGCCGCCGAAGAGGGTGATCTCGTAGGTCCCCCGGTAGTGCCGGTTCTGCACGGCGCGCGATGCGTAGGCGACCTCCGCCAGCGCGACGTCGTCCTGGGCGGCGGCGCGGGACGGTCCGGCGACGCCGGCGAGCAGGCACGCGAGCGCGCAGGCCGCGCGAAGGCGGAGGGCGAAGGCGGACGTCAGGTTCCTGGAGTGCACTCTCGACCTCTCGGGGCGTGGTTTCGGGCCTTCATGGACGGCGCTGGACACGAGGTTCATGAACGCGAGTTCGGTGGCCACGCCACGCCCGACGTGTGCCACGCACTCCTCCATATGGCCACGCGTGCCGGAATCGGCTCAAGGGCCCCGGGTCAAAGGACGACGGACGAAGCGGGAGATTGAGGTCGGATGTGCGACCTTTTGGGGGAAAATCGCGCCAAAGGTCGCGCAGGATGAGCCGTTTCTCGCTCCCGGCGACATCCAGGTAACGTGAGCTCGCGTCCTCCCAGCCTGCGTCTCGTGCAGGGCGGTGCCCCGGAAGCACCGGAGGCGTCCCCCTTCGACGGGGACGAGGCGCCGGAGCGCCCGGACACGGAGCGCCCTGCGGGCGGCGCGCCCATCGACCTCGGGACGCTCTTCGACCGCTATGCCGCCTACGTCGGTGCGGTCGCGTTGCGGCTCCTCGGCCGCCCGGAGGACGTGGACGATGTCGTTCAGGACGTCTTCCTCGCCGCCCACAAGGGTCTCCGGCACGCGGAGGACCCGCGGCAGGTAAAGCGCTGGCTGGCCAAGGTGACCGTGCGCACGGCGCGGCGCCGGCTGCGCATGATGCGCGCCAAGGGCTTCCTCGGCATGGGGGACGAGCCCGACTACGAGTACCTCGCGGCGGAGGGAGCCTCGCCGGAGCAGCGCACGCTCCTCGCCGCCATCTACGACGTTCTCGAGCGTCTGCCCGTGAACCAGCGCCTCTGCTGGCAGCTCCGCTTCGTGGAGGGGCACAAGCTCGAGGACGTCGCCGAACTGAACGGCTGCTCGCTCGCCACGGCGAAACGCCGCATTGCCGCCACCCAAACCGCCCTGAGGGAGGCCTTCGAACCATGAACCGAGCCTTCGACGAGCGCGCCGATGAGGCGCTACACCACCTGCGAAACCTCGAATGGAGCGATGCCCGCCGCGCCCGCGTGCGCCGGGGCATGTTCAGGAAGCAGCGGCGCCGCCGCGTGCAGCGGGCCGCCGGCGCGACCGCCGTCGCGCTGACGGCGGCGCTCGTGGCCGTGTTCGTGACGACGCGGCCCGCGAGCGCACCGGCGGTGGCCACGACGGTCCCGACGGAGGCCCCGGCGCCCTTCGCCGTCGGCGCCGACGGCGTGATCCGCTTTACGGACGGGTCCACGGCGACGCCGGCCTCGGCGGACGCGCTGCTCCGCGTAGAGCGGCACGCGGAGCGCTCGGTGGAGGTGGGGCTCCTCGCTGGCGCGGCGCGCTTCGAGGTCACGCCGGGACGGGACCGGCGCTTCACCGTGCAGGCGGGCGCGGCGCGGGTGGAGGTGCTCGGCACGGCCTTCGAGGTCGAGCGCGGCGAGGGCGAGGTCCGCGTGGCGGTGACCCGCGGCGTCGTGCGCGTGGCCTGGGACGGCGGCCATCACACGCTCCGGCGCGGCGAGGCGGGCACCTTCCCGCCGGCGACGGAGCCCGTGGAGGCCACGACGAGCGCGCGCGCGGAGGAACGCACGCGGCGGGTCCGCAGCCAACAACAAAATCTAACGCTCGACACGAGCCCACTCGACTTTTCGGACCAGGCCACTCAATGAACCACTCGCAACGCGCGCTCCGGCCGCGCCTGATCGTCGCAGCACTGGCGCTCGCCGCC
>JBCCAW010000391.1:0-5670 GCA_039814655.1 Myxococcota bacterium
ACGGCGGCGGAGCATAGCGCATGGCGAGGCCGCGCATCACATCGACCGTGCCTGCCTCTTTTCGACCCGGTGCCGCGCCGGCCTCCGGGGACCTCCAGCGCCGCGCGTCCTGGACCCTCGGGCGCCACGGGCGCCTCGCCGCCGCCGGCGGGATGGCCTGGGGAACGCTGGTCGCCGTGCCGGCACTCAGCGCGTTCGTCGGAGAAGACCGGCCCGGGGCCAACGACGCTTCCGGCGCCGGGGCCGCGGCCCTCGCCCTCCTCGCGGGCGCTCCGCTGGCCGCGGGCCTGGCCCGGCTCGGCAGCCGCGCTGGGCGCTCGCTCCTTCTCGGCGCGGCTCCCCTCGGCCTGGGCCTCGCCGTGGCCCTCGCGCCCTTGGCGGGGGTGGCGCCGCCGCAGGGCCTCGCCCTGGTACTCGGCGCCGCGGCCTTTGCCTTCTACGTGTCCGTGGCCGGCCGGCTGGCGGACCCGCGCACCTTCGCCGAAGCCGACAGCGTACGTTTCGAGGGCGTGACCGCCGACCTCGCGGCGGAAGCGCGCGCGCGTCGGCGGGGGGCGATGCTCACGCTGGGCACGGCTGGAGCCTTCGCCGTGGCCGTCGTGGCACCGGCCTGGGGCGGCAGCTTGGCTCCCGCGTGGGGTGCCGCCGCCCCGGAAGCCGCGACGCTCACGGCGACGGTCGGCGCCGCCCTGGGCACGCTCGTGCTGGTGCTCGGCGTGGCGCCGGGGACGCGTCGGCGCCGCGCGCTCCCTCCGCCGGAGCGTCGGCGCGCGCGGGTCGTCGCCTACCTCGTCACCGCCGGCGTGGGGCTCCTGCTCCTGGCGCGCGTGCTCGCCTGACGCAACGCTCCTCACGAGACCTAAAAACGGAAGACGCCGAGAACGTACACAGAAGCATGAGCCAGTTTCCCCGCGTACACGCACCCCTCGGCATGCCCTCGCCCCTTCCCTCCCCCGCTGCAGCGGCGAAACGTCCCTCCGGCGTGTCCCTGCTCCTTCTCGCCGTCGCCGGGCTTGCCTGCGGCGACGCGGCCGTCGCGCCCAGCTCTCCCCCAGCGTGTGTGCCGGACGAAGCCAGCTACGAGGCCACGCTCCGGCCGCTCCTCGCCCAGCGCTGCTTTGGCTGCCATGGCGACGCACCGCAGTTCGGCGCGCCCTTTCCCCTCACGGAGTACGCGCCGCTCATCGAAGGACCGGAAGGCGAGCGCATCGTGGACCGCATGGCCTTTCGCATCGCCGAGGGCAGCATGCCGCCCGTGGGGGCGCCGCAGCCGGAGCTCGCGGAGCGGGACACCATCGTGCGCTGGGCCAGCTGCGGAAACCTCGGCGTGGAGGCGCCCACAGGACCGAGCGCGTCGAGGCCGCCCTTCATGGCGCCGGCGGAGCCGCCCGCGGGGCTAACCACCGTGGACGTGACCGCCGGGGGGTTCGTCGTCGACGCCGCGGACCGGGACCGCTACCAGGACTTCTTCTTCTCCGGGGTCGTCGACGAGGAGCGCTTCATCCGGCGCTTCGAAGCCGTCGTGGACGACGCCCGGGTCGTGCATCACCTGACGCTGGAGCGCGCGCAGCCGGGTGGCGCCATGCGCTACCTCTACACCTGGGCCCCGGGCACGGGCGCCTTCGAGTTCCCCGAGGGGGGCATCCGCCTCGGGCCGGACGACGAGCTGCGCCTCGAGATCCACTACAACAACGGGGCCAGCCTCCCGGACGTGGTGGACTCGTCGGGCGTTCGCCTCTTCCTCGGCGAGGTCGCCGGGACCGAGTACCTCATGGCCGACCCCGGGCCCGGCGCCTTCGGCTTCTCCGTTCCCGCCCGGAGCGAGTCGACGGCCGAGACCGACTGCACGGTTCAGCAGGACGTCACCGTGCTGGCGACCATGCCGCACATGCACGAGATCGGGACCTCCTTCGAGGTGCTCGTGGACGGTGAAGAGGTGCTTCGTCTCGACGGTTGGTCCTTCGAAAACCAGCTCTTCTACGACCTGCCCCTCGCGCTCCGGGCCGGGCAGCGGCTCACGGTTCGCTGCGACTTCCGCAACGCGACGTCGGACGCGGTGCGGGCCGGGCTGCGCACGGAAGACGAGATGTGCTTCGCCTTCACCTACATCACGCCGGCGTTCGAGGACTTCTGCGAGTAGCGCCGGCGGCAGCGGTACCCGCAACGGCCCGGGGTTCAGGGGCCCTACCGCCCCGTCGTCAGTGAGCGTGGAGCTCACGTCGTGCACCTCTCGGAACTGCCGGAACAGCTCATCGAGGACGCCCACGGCGTGGAGCCTCTCCCGGACTCGGTGCACCGCCTGCGCACGCTCTTCGCTCGCGAAGACTGGGCCATCGGCGACGCCATCGACATCGTGCGCCTGGACGCGCCGCTCACGGCGCGTGTGCTCCAGGTGGCCAACGCGCCCGCCTTCGCCGGGCGAAGCAAGATCGCAACGCTGCAGCAGGCCGTAGGACGCCTCGGCGCCCGGACGGTCCTGGCCATCGCTCTGAGCGCGGCCGTACGCGGTTCGCTCCAGGCCGAAGCGCCGGCCTACGGCTATGGCCCCGGCGACCTATGGAAGCGTTCCGTCGCGAGCGCGCTCGCGGCCGAGGCCCTAGCCCGAAGCGTCGCAACGGTGCCGCCGGACGAGGCCTTCACGGCCTCGCTGCTGCAGGACATCGGCGCAGTCCTCGTCTCGCGGCACCTGGACGCGTCTCTGCTCGGGCTCCTCGAGATGGCGCGACGCCAGGCCCTCGAGTCACCGCTGGACGCCGAGCGCGAGCTCCTGGACCTCGACCACGGCGAGGTGGGGCGACTGGTCGCCCAGGCCTGGGGTCTGCCCGAGACACTCTGCGCGGCCATCGCGCACCACCACGACCCGGAGCGGGCGCCGCCGGAGGCCCGGGACCTGGCCCGGCTCGTCTGGGCCTCGGACCGCATGGCGGACGCCGTGGAGGCCGCGGTGCAGGGCGCACCGGAGACGCAGGAGGCCACGCTGACATCCGTCGCCGAGCGCCTCGGCCTCGCGCGGGAGCAGGTCTCGGAGCTCGTCGAGCGCGTCGCCGACCAGCGCGAAGCGCTCCTCACGGCCTGAGCGCCTTGGTCATGAGGCCCGTCGGCGCTACACCTCCGGCCCATGGCATACGTCTTCGACCCCGATGTCCTCGGTGAGCTGGCCAAGCGTGGCGTGGACAAACCCGTGGAGGAAGCCTTCGACGCCGTCACCGCGGGCCTCGCGGAGCGCTATCCGGGGCACATCTACGACGGGCCCCGGCGCTGGGTGATGAACAACGCCGGCGGGGCCATGGGCCAGCTGACGCTGCTGCACGCCTCGCTCAAGGAGTACCTGATTCTCTTCGGCACGCCCATTGGCACCGAGGGACACAGCGGGCGCTACCCGACGGACGTCTACGACTGGGTCTTCCATGGCGAGATGTGGACCTACATCGAGGGCGAGGCCGAGCGCACCGTGAACACGCCGGGCACCACGGCCTACCTGCCCGCGGACAAAGTGAAGGGCTATCGCATCCCGGAGAAGGCCTGGATGCTCGAGTACGCCCGGGGCTTCATCCCCTCCATGCTGCCCTTCGGTCTCGCGGACACGATGCTGAGCACGCTCGACCTGAAGTGCTTCGCGCGGACGGTCACGCACTACGGCCAGCTCACGGCGACGGAGCTGCTCGGCGACCTGGAGCGCAAGCTACCGGGGAGCGTGAAGGCGCTGCCGCTGGGCCTCAAGGGCCTGCTCGCGCCCTGAGGATGCCCCGGCCCCGGGCGGAGCACGAAGGCCGCCTACGTCGCGGAGAAGGGAAGCTCCGCGGCCCAGCGCCCGGTCAGGGCGTGTAGCGCGCTGGCCACCGCGGGCGCGAGGGGCGGCACGCCGACTTCGCCCACGCCCGTCGGCGGGCGCGGGACGTCCACGATGGCGACCTCCACGGCGGGCATCTCGCCATGGCGCAGCAGCGGGTAGTCGTGGAAGTTGCTCTGGACCGCGGCGCCGGCCTGCACGTCGATGCGGCCGTGCAAGGCGGCCGAGAGGCCAAAGGCGATGGCACCCTCGATCTGCGCCTCGACCGTGAGCGGGTTCACCACCGCGCCACAGGCGACGGCGGCCCAGACGCGATGCACGCGCGGGAGGCCCCGCTGCGCGCTCACCTCGGCGACCTGGGCGCACACGCTGCCGTAGCAGCCATGCACCGCGACGCCGCGCGCCCGGCCCGGCGGGAGCGCCGTGGCCTCGGCCATGGCGACGGCGCGGTCGAGCACCTGCCGCGCTTCGCCGTCCGCGGGCAGGAGCATCCGGCGAAAGGCCACCGGGTCTTGCTCCGCGGCCGCCGCGAGCCGGTCCACCATGCCCTCCACGGCAAAGGCGTTGTAGCTGTGGCTCACGGAGCGCCAGATGCCCGTGCGGAGCGGGAGCGGCACGACGGCGTGGCGCACCTCCATGGCGCCGAGCGCGTACGGCGGACGGAGCGCGCCCTCGAGGGCCAGGCCATCGGCCTCGCCCTCTGCGGCGCCGGTTGGCGAGGGCGCGACGAGCACGTCCCGCCAGGCCACGGGCCGCCCGCCCCGGAGGCCGGCTTCGACGCGGTGCAGGGCCGCGTGGCGGAAGGTGCCGTGGCGGAGGTCGTCTTCCCGGGACCACACGAGCTGCACCGGCGCCGGGGTGAGGGCGCGGGCCAGCTCGAGCGCCTCGGCCACGACGTCGAACTCGGCGCGGCGGCCGAAGCCGCCTCCGAGCTGGGTCACGTGCACCTGGCACGACTCCGGGGGAAGGCCCGTGACCTCGGCGGCGAGGGCTCTCGTCCCCTCGGGGTTCTGCGTGGGCACCCACAGCTCGCAGGCGTCCTCGCGCACGCGCACGGTCGCGTTCATGGGCTCCATGCAGGCGTGGGCCACGTAGGGCACGGAGAAGGTGGCGCTCACGCGCGCGTCGGCGCCGGCGAGGGCCTCGCGGGCGCCTTCGTCGCGACGCGCTTCCGCACCCTCGCCGGCCGCCGCAAAGGCCGCGGCGATGGCCGCAGTGTCGAGGTCAGGATGGTGCCCGGCGCTCCATCGCGGCGCGAGGGCCCCGCGGCCCGTAGTGGCCGCCCAGGTATCGTCGGCGACCACGGCCACGCCCGAGGACAGGCGAAGCACATCGCGCACCCCCGGCGTCGCTCGGCACGCAGCCTCGTCCATGCCTTCGAGCTCCGCGCCGGGACGCGGGGGCCGGGCCAGCACCGCGAAGCGCATGCCCGGGACACGCACGTCGAGGCCATACACGGCCTCGCCGCGCACCTTCGCCGGGGCGTCGAGGCGCGGCGTGGGCTTGCCGAGGAGCCGAAGCGACGAGGGGTCCTTGAGCTCGACTTCGTTCTGAGGGACCACGGACGCCGCGGCCTCGGCGAGGGCGCCGTAGGGCAGCGCCCGCCCGGAGGCGCGATGCACGACGACGCCGGGCTCGGTGCTGCACTCGCCCACGTCGACGCCGAAAGCCGCAGCACCGGCCTCCCGCAGCATGTAGCGCGCGACGGCACCGGCCTGGCGGAGCGGCGCGTAGAGCAGGGCGATGCTCTCGCTGGCGACGGTGGCCTGGACACCGAAGGCCGGGCTCGTCGGGGCCTGGGCGATGCGCACGTCGCGCCAATCCGCGTCGAGCTCCTCGGCGACGAGCATCGGGAGCGCCGTGCTCACGCCCTGCCCCAT
>JBCCAW010000799.1:0-2017 GCA_039814655.1 Myxococcota bacterium
ACCCAGCGCGCGATGCCCGTCCCGCCCAGCGACGCGCGTGCCCTCGCTCGCGGGGGTGTCCTCCCGGCCCTGGTGACGCCGTTCCGGGCCGGCGACGCCTCCCTCGATACGCGTGCCTTGGCGCGGCTCGCTTCCCGCGCGGTGGCGTCCGGCTGCGCGGGCGTGCTCGTGGCCGGGACCACCGGCGAGGCGCCCACGCTCTCTACCGGCGAGCTCACGCTCGCGCTGAGCGTGACCCGGGAGGCGCTGGACGGCTCCAGGGACGAGGCGTCGCGCGGCCTCCTGCTCGCGGGCGTCGGCACCGGCGACACGCGCGGCTCGTGCCTCCGGGCCCGGGCCGCCGCCGAGGCGGGGGCGGACGCACTGCTCGTGGTCACCCCCTACTACTCGCGGCCCACGCCGGCCGGGCTCCGGCGTCATGTGGAGGCCGTCGCGGGGGCCACGGATCTCCCGGTGATGCTCTACGACGTCCCCGGGCGGACCGCGGCGTGCCTGCCCCTCGAGTTGCTCGAGCACCTCGCGACGCTCGACAACGTGGTCGCCTACAAGGACGCGACGGGGGACCTCGTGCGGGCGCAGGCGCTACGCCACGCCTTGGGAGATGCCCTCGCGCTCTACGCCGGGGACGACGCGCTGGCGCTCCCCTTCGCCGCCATCGGCGCCGTCGGCCTCGTGAGCGTCACGGCGAACGCCTTTCCCGGCGAGATCGTCCGGGCCTTCGCGCTCGGCCGCGAGGGAGGAGCGCCGGGCCGGGACGCTCATGCCCGGCTGCACCCGGTGCACCAGGCGCTCTTCGCCGAGTCGAGCCCGGGACCGCTCAAGGCGCTCCTGGCGAGCGCCGGACACCTGGAGGACGTGCTTCGGCCCCCGCTGGCGCCGGCGACGGAAGAGACGCGCGCGCGGCTCTTCGCCGTCGTGCGCGCGGCCGGTCTGTCGGAGGCGCTGGCATGAGTGTCTTGCGTGTGGCGCTTCATGGCGCCGCCGGCCGCATGGGCCTCAGCCTGGCGCGGGTGCTCGCCGCGCCCGGCCAGGCGAGCCTGCGGCTCGTGGGTGCGGTGGACCGGCCCGAGCGCGCCGGGGCGTCGCTCGCGGCGCTGGCCGGGATCGCGCCGGGCGCCTTCGACGGACTCGCTCTCGAGAGCGATCTCGACGCGGTGCTCGAGCGCGCCGACGTGCTCATCGACTTCAGCCTTCCCGGGCCGGCCGCCGGCGCCTTCGCGGCGTGTGCGCGTCGGCCGACGGCGCTGGTGAGCGGGACCACGGGGCTGACGGCAGAGGCGGACGCGCGTCTCGACGCGCTCGCGGCGCAGGCGCCGGTGCTTCACGCCCCCAACTTCTCTGCCGGCGTCACGCTGCTCTTTCACCTCGCGGCGGTGGCGGCGGCGGCGGCGCCGGAGCTCGACGCGGAGATCGTCGAGCTTCATCACCGGCACAAGGTCGACGCGCCGAGCGGCACCGCCGTGCGGCTGGCCGAGGCCGTGCGCGGCGCGCGGGGCGTGCCCCGGGAGGCCGAGGTCCGGGCCCGCGACGGGCAGGCCGGCCCCCGCGGCGAGGGCGAGGTGGGCGTCATGACGCTCCGCGGCGGGGACGTGGTGGGCGAGCACACGCTGCTGCTCTGCGGCGCAGGGGAGCGCGTGGAGCTGACGCACCGGGCGTCGGACCGGCTGATCTTCGCGCGCGGCGCCGTCCGCGCGGCCCGCTGGCTCGCCAGGCGAGAGCCCGGCCGCTACCGCATGTCCGACGTCCTCGGGTTGGGATGACTCGGGCGCCCAGAAACCCCTTTCCTTTCCGGCGAGGCTGATAGAGTACGCGCGATGGCGGACGCACCTCAGGCCTGCCCCCAGTGCGGCACAGCGATCCGGCCCGGGACCCGCTTTTGCGGGAGCTGCGGCTTCGACCTCGCGACGGTCCCCGCGTCGATTCCCGCGCCGCCGCCCGCGTCTCCGGCGCCGCCGCACGCGTCTCCGGCGACGCCGGCGCGCGCGCCGGCACGGACGATGATGGGCATGCCCGCCGT
>JBCCAW010000271.1:0-7820 GCA_039814655.1 Myxococcota bacterium
AATACATAACCAACATCATCATCATTATAACCCAACACGTTTATGCTATTTATGTCTTCCACCCATTTAAAACCACCCGTTGGCAATTTTCTAGACATTGAGCATCCATACAGATTGTTTGCATCTAAATACTCGATATAAGACGATTCCTCTTTTTTGTTGTGTTGAACACCCATATACTTGTTATTTGCTTGAGCATAATGCATTATTGCTTGACACACCCCTCCTCGAATACTCACCGTCGCGTTACCCCGGACATGCCATTGAGCGCGGCAACGGCCGGCCCAACCCTGTCGATCTGCGCGCGTCCAAGGTCCATTCGAAGTACGTCGACCATGCCAAGTACGCCGACGAGACCTCGGCCATGCGCTCGAGCACCTCGCCGACCTCGTCCGGGTCGATGGGCGCATAGGTTCCGTCCTCGAGCTTCACGATGCGCCGGCCCCCTTCGAGGGCCGCGCGCAGCTCTTCTTCGCGCACGACGGTCGCGCCGACCTTGAAGACCATGTCGAGGCTCAGCCAGTCGACACCGCTGGACACGCGCATCTGCGTGGAGACGCCGTCGTCGCGCACGGTGACGCCCGCCAGGTCGTTGGGAACGTAGCGGTCCCAGGCTTCCGGCAACTCGCCGAGGCCCTCGCTCCAAAAGCCGATGGCGTCCTCGCCCTCGGCGACGAGGCACCCCTCATCCTCATCGACCTCGAAGCCCATGTTGAGGATGGTCTGCACCGCCGCCATCTCGGCGCCCACGTCCCGGCGCACGACGCGCGGACGCCCGTCTTCGTCCGTCGGCGGAAGGAACGCGAGGGGCTGGGGGAAGCCGGCCACGGGAACGTCGAACTCGCTCTCCGCGTAGCTGACCTTGAGCCGAACCTTCGCCTCGATGATGTCGCCTTCGCCCCAGAGCTGGAGCGCGGGTGCCGCGTCCACGAGGTCGGCTACGTCGTCGAGGTTCGGGAGCTCGGCCTTGAGCGCGGCGGCCACGCGCGGGATGTGGTCGGCCAGGAGCCGCGGCATCTCACTCGTGGGGTGCACGAGCGAGGGGCTCCGGTAGAGGCGCGTCAGCCAGCCCGGCGTCACGTGGAGCGCGATGGGCCGCGCGACCCCGTCCGACCCGTCGATGTGCCAGCCCGGTGTCCCTTCGAACCAGGCGCCGCTCGAGAGCGGAAAGCGCCGCTTCGACTCCGCAGCCTCGAAGGCCACGCGCGTACGAAGCGTCTCGCCGTTGACCGCGTCGAGCTCCACGCGTGGGAGCAACTCTTCGTCGGAGAAGCGGAGCTCCATGGAGGCGGGCTCGAGCAGCACGCGCCGCCCGCGGAGCATGCTGAGGACCTCCGAAGCATCCTCGCCGCGGGCCTCGGCCGTCGCCGGGTTGCCCCGGTTCGTGTGCCGCGCGAGGGCCCGGAGCAGCTCGCGCTCTTCCGGCGGCACCATGTTGAAGGCTTGGAGCGCGTCGGCGATGGGTACGGCGTTGCGCGTGCCCGCGATGACCGGCGTGATGGCCAGCGACGCGGAGCGCACGGTGACCCGGTATTCGAACTCGTATGGCCTCGGGAGCGCGTCCGGCGGTAGCCAGGCGTCGATGGCGCCGCGCGACTCGACCTTGGGCGCGACGAGGTCCCGGGCGGCGACGACCTCGAGCTTCTCGGCGGCGCCGGCCCCACCCCGGCGTCGGCGCCGTGAACGACGGCGCTTGCCCCCGACGCTCACCGTCTGCGGCACGTGCACCGGCGGCGTCTTGTCCTTTTCCTTGTTCTTCTTCTTCTTCGACTTCTTCTGCCCGGACGGCTGCTTGTCCCCGCTGCCTTCGGTCTTGGGCTTCGGCGGCCGCTCGCGATCGCGAAGCGCGACGAGGACCGCGGCGACGTGCTTGCAGTGGCCCGTGGGTCCACGCCAGCCGGGGCAGCTGCACGCAGAAAGGAAGCTCGCGTCTTCCTGGAGCATCACCTTCGTGCGGTAGGGCTCCTCCTGCGAGCGGATGTGGATCGCGCCGGACACGTCGCGCCCGTCCGCGCGGAGGTCGTCGACGGACTTCCGCCGCGCGTAGAGACGCCCGCGAAGGAAGGCGTTGCCCCCTACGACACGCTGGATGGCGCGGTCGGACATTTGCCCCACGCGCTCCACGATCGGGGGTTTGGGACCCGCGGGGGCGGCGGGCACCTCCGCGCGGGTCTTCGCGTCGTTGTCGTCCTGAGCTGAATCGCTCAGTCCACCTTCGGCCATGGATGGCGCCTCCAGGCCGCGCTCCGTGGGCAAATGCCCGCCGCGGCCTTGCCGGAAACCCGGCGTCCTACTCGCTCATGAAGAGTCGGTGCCGCGGCGGACCGCGGCGGCTCGGGCGGCCCGAGCCTCGGCGCGTCTTCGCTCGGCCCCGAGAGGGCGGCGGCGACGCGCTCGCGACGGCCGGTGACTCCCGAACGTCGTGGATGGGGCATGCCATGCTCCGCGAAGCCATGCAAGAGCCCAGGGACGCAACGCGCTCCGTGCCCCGCCCCGGAGGCCTCGCGGTAGTCTCGGCCCCATGCACCTCTACCTCGTTCGCCACGCGACGGCGGAAGCGCGCGACGCCGGCTGGGACGACGCTGAACGCCCGCTGACCTTGGAGGGCGTCGAGCGCTTCGACCGGGTGGTGAAGGGGCTTCGTGCCCTACGCGTCGAGCTGGACGCCGTCCTGCACAGCCCTTGGCGCCGCGCCGTCGAGACCGCCCACCGGCTGACGCCACTCATGGTGCAGGGCCAGCGTCGGGAGACGGACGCCCTCGCGGCCCCGCCCGGCGAAGGGCTCCTCGAGGCGATCGCCGGGCAACGAGCCGCGCTCGTGGGCCACGAGCCCTGGATGGGTGAGCTTCTGGCCTGGCTCGTCGCCGGCGACCGTTTCCTCGGCCCGAGCTTCATGTTCAAGAAGGGGGGCGTGGCTTGGCTCGAGGGGGAGCCGCTCCCCGGTCGCTGCACCTTGCGCGCCCTGTGGACCCCTCGTTCTCTACGCGAGGCGGCATGAGCGGCGCCGGGAGCACGGACCGGCCACACGCCGGAAACACGCGCATTCCGTGAGATGACGCTGTCCTCCGCGCGGGGAAAGGTGGGTTAGACTCGCCGCCGCGTGCGCTGCTGCCCCCACTGTCACCGGGTCTGGGTCGAGGAGAGCGACTTTTGCCCCACGGACGGCGCCGCCACCCTGCCGCTGCCCGAGCCCGGCGACCGGGCGGCGCCCGATCCCCTGCGGGGCGTCGTCCTCGGCGGCCGGTACAAGCTCCTCGAGATGCTCGGGTCCGGGGGCATGGGCTTCGTCTACGTGGCCGAGCAGAAGGGGCTCCGGCGCCAGGTCGCCGTGAAGATGCTCTACGCCGAGCGGACACGTGACCCGGCCAGCTTGCGGCGCTTCGCGCGGGAGGCGCAGGCCCTCGCCACGCTCGACCACCCGGCGCTCGTTCGCGTCCTCGACCACGGCGAGGGCACGCTCCCTTACATCGCCATGGAGCTCGTTCTCGGCGAACCGCTCGACGAGGTCCTGGACCGGCAGGGAACGCTCTCGGCGGCGCAGACCGTGGCCGTGGGGCGCCAGCTCGCGGAGGCGCTTCACGCGGCGCACGAGCGCGGCATCACGCATCGGGACCTCAAACCGAGCAACGTGCACCTCGCGCGGCGCGACGGGCGACTCCAGGTGCGCGTGCTGGACTTCGGCCTGGCGCTCATGGGCGACGCCGTCGCCGGCGCCTCGACCACGCGTCTCACGCGCGTCGGGCTCGTCGCCGGCACCCCGGAGTACATGGCCCCGGAGCAGGTACGCGGACAGGACCTCGACGGCCGCGCGGACCTCTATGCGCTCGGGGTCCTTCTCTACGAGTGCCTTCGCGGGGAGCCGCCCTTCGTCGGCGGGCCCGCGAGCCTGGTGGTCTCACGTCATCTCGAGGAAGAGCCGCCGCCGCTTCCGGAACTCGCCGGCGTGCCTGCGTCGCTCCAGCTTCGTCTCGGAGCCTGTCTCCGCCGCCTGATGGCGAAGCACCGGGCCGATCGGCCGCGGAGCGGCGCGGAGGTGGCCGCCCAGCTGCGCGTCTTCGAGGAGGAGCTCGGCCCGCCGGAGGATCTCACCACCATCACCCGGGACGGCGCGACGGGATCCGGTCTGATGCACGTCGCGAGCCTCGACCTCACGCAGGAGGCGCAGACGCCCTCGGACCAATGGCCGGCGGCTTCCTCCCCCGACGAGGTGGCGTTCCCCGAAGCTTCGCCGAGCTTTGGCGACGCCTCCACCGTCGACGCGCTGGGCCGCCTCTCCGAGGCCGAAGCCGCCGAGGCGACGCTCCGCGCCGAGCGGCGGCGCTATCGCTTCGCGCTGGGCGCCATCGCCCTGGCCGCGCTCGGGGTGGCGGCGGTGCTCATCCCGAGCGCCCGCGCCACCCTCACGGCGCCGTCCGTGGCGCGCGGCGCCGAGGCCAGCCCGCGCGGGGCCGAGGCGCCAGCGGCCACGCTGGCACTCGGTGCCGGCGAGGAAGAGGTGCGGACGGACCCGAACGCCGTGTCCATCAGCGCCCAACCCGGCGGAGACGCGCAGCGTCGCTACGAGGAGCGGCGCCGGGAGCTCGAGCGGGACCTCGGGTCCCGGGGTCTGCGTATGACCGACCTGCGCGCGTCGCCACAGCTCCGCGTGGGGGTGCAGGCCGTGGATCGGGCTGCGCGCGAGGGAACCTTCGAGACGGCGACGGTGGCGCTCGACGCCCTCGCGACCGCGACGGCGCGGGTCCCCGTGGCCGAGATCCTGAACCAGCGGCTCTCGGCTGTGG
The DNA here is from genome assembly GCA_039814655.1 of Myxococcota bacterium. GTDB lineage: Bacteria > Myxococcota_A > Polyangia > Polyangiales > Houyiibacteriaceae > CALCTH01. The sequence continues at coordinate 4,782 of JBCCAW010000271.1, forward strand.
AACGCTTGCTCGAGAACGACGACGAGCCCGTGCACCAGAGCCAGGCGCGGGCGCTCCGTGGCGCCCTGGCCGACGCGCCGGGCTCCCGCGCGACCACGCGGAGCTTCCTCCGAAGCCTCGACGACCTCGAGAGGGCGCTGCGATGAAGGCGCGGGTGGCGCTCGCGCTAACCGGGCTCCTCGCGCTGGCTGCGCATCGCTCGCCGGGCTCCGCCGAGCGTCCGGACGAGGAGCCCGCGCTCCCGACGGCGGCGGTCCTCGTTGCGGCCACGCCTGTCAGCGACGTCTTTCTTCGGGCCTACGCCTTCGAGGTCACCGCCACGGCGCTCAAGGAGCTCGGTTTTCATGTCGCCCCGCTGCAGCTCACGGCGAGCCGACTGAGCGCGGCCGGGCGCTCCCCGGGGGCGTGCCAGGAGGACGCGGAGTGTCTGCGCGAGGTCGCCGCGGAGCTCGGCGCGCCGACGCTCGTCCTGGTGAGGGCGACCAAGAGCGGCGAGGCGTGGCAGCTCGGACTCCGCACGAGCCGCGTCGAAGTGGACGTGGTCACCTCGGCGCCCACGGAGATCGAAGGCACGGTGAGCGACATCTTCGCCGGCGTGGCGCCGGTGCTCGCGGAGGAGCTGCCCGGGGACCTGCCCTGCGTGGTGCAGATCGAGGGACCCGCGGAGCTTCAGCTGCGTGTCGACGGCGATGAACGACGGGTCTCGGCAGGACGGGCCTTCATCGGCCCGGGCGCGCACCGCGTGGAGCTCCGGGCGCCGGGACGCGCGCCCTGGCGCGGCCGGCTCCGCTGCGAAGGCGGCCGCACCTTCCGCATGGAGGCCCAGTGAGGGCGCGGCTGAAGGCTCCAAGGGCCGCCAATCCCGGAACGCGGGCCGGCCTCGGTCGCGCCCTCGCCGTGACGCTCTGCCTTCTCGGGGCCTGCACGCGCAGCGTTCCCACCCCTGCGCGCCCGGCCCCGGCGGACCCGCCCCTCGACGTGAACCTCCGCCTCCTCACGGCGGCGGAGCAGCGTCGCGCTCACTTCGAGGAGGAGGCGACGCTCGTCGCGCAGCGGGTCGAGGCCTGGCGCCGCCACGGGCACGGCGAGCTGCCGCCCCTCGAGGCGAGCCCGCGCGAGAGCGACGCGGCCTCCTGGCCCGAGGTGCGCATCCGCAACGCGACGGACTTCGGCTTGGTGGTGTGGTTCAGCGGCCCCTGTCCTCGCACCGTCGCCCTCGCGCCCCGTGCGGAGCACGCCGAGGAGCTCTGCGCCGGCAACTACGACGTGGTGGCGGAGCTCGACGAGCCGGGCTTCGATCCCTTCGTGGGCCGCGGCGACGAGCTCGAAGACGGTGCGGCGTACCAGGTCACGTTCCTGCTCCGCCCGCGCTGAGCAACGCGGGTACGAGAGACGACTAGAAGGTCATGCCGATCTGAAGGGCCGTCGGGTACCCCGCGCGGAGCAAGAGCCCGAAGCGGCCGCGCGTGTGAAGCCGCGCGCCGAAGTTGATCACCGGCTCGATGTCGAAGTCGTCGCCGGGGCGGTCCGACCGCGTCTCGCCGAAGAGCAGCGCGAGGCCGAGCTCCGGGAAGATGGACCAGCGCTCGTTCAGGTAGACGTTCCACTGGACGACAGCGACGGGCCAGACGCCAATGTCGAGGTCGTCGCAGTCGACGCGGTCCCCGGCGCCGTCGACGCAGCGCTCGTCGTCGAAGTCGACGAACATGAGGTCGAGGCCGACGCTGACGGCCAGCTCGTCGGTTACGCGGCTCCGCGCGTTGCGGAGGGGCCCGGGCTGCATGACGGGGATGTCGAGGCGAAAGCCGACGCCAAAGTCCCCGTAGCCCACGCTGACGTGCACGTCCGGGCGCAGGCCCTCAATGGGCTTCCCGCCGCTCCGGATGACCTGGGCCGACGCCTCGGCGGGTACGGCGAGCGCGAGGGCGCCGAGCCCAACCATGAGCAGAAGACGTTGCATGACGCGCGGTGTAGCAGCTCGTCGCGCTCGCGCCGTTTCCCGGAGCCTCGTCTGGTGGAGAAGCGCCCGGGGCGCCATAAAAGGAACATGGCGACGGTCCTCGAGAGCCTTCGAACGCATTTGAACGACGAGGCGACGGACATCGTGGCCGCCTCCGTGGACCTCGACGCCCTCGCGGCAGCGCCGCCGGCGCCCTTCGTCACGGCGAAGCTCGTCGAGCAGCTCCGGGCGGCCATGGAAGGCGCCGTGCGCGGCTACGCGTTCGCCGACGACGGCGCAGCCGTCGCATGGCTTCGGTACCGGGAGACGCTCTACCTGGCGCGCGTGGAGCACCGGCTCCGCGGCGCGCTCGTGGGCGTCTACATGCAGAAGGTGGTCTACGGCATCCACGGTCCCGATACGCTCGCGTGAGACCGGCGGTGGGCGCCGAAGGGCACACCCGGCTCGCAGCCTGAGCCTCGCGCGGCGCATGGGCCTCGCAGCGGGCCTCCGCCGGACCCGACGGTGTCGTCCCGGCCCCGCGGAGCCACGGGCACGGTGCACCCTGCTAGGCTCGCGCGGTGGCGGAGGACGGGAACGACCCCCGAGGGATACGTACCCTCGACGACCCAGACGCCTCGGGGCCGCCGGGGGCGACGGGCGCGGGTCCCGCGCGGCACTCCGGCGTGCTGCCCACGCAAGCCGATCCCCGGGGCGACGCGCCGGAGGGCGAAAGCGACCCCGTCGCCGAGGTGCTCCCCACCCTCGACGCCCGCGCCGTGCACCGGCTGCGCGTACGCGGCACGGTCGGAAGCGGGGGCATGGGCCTCGTGCGCCGCGTCTACGACCGCGCGCTGCGCCGAACGACCGCGATGAAGACCATTCACGCGGAGCGCTGGAAGTCCCTGGCCACGCGGCGCCTTTTCCTCCGCGAAGCGCGGGTGATGGCGCAGCTCGACCACCCCAACGTGGTGCCGGTGCACGAGCTGGGCTTGGGTCCCGACGGCCGGCTCTTCTTCACCTATATCCTTCATCTTCTATTATTTCAGATGCTAAATCGCCATTTTCAATTGCTACCATTACTAACTTCTTGGCAGTAA
>JBCCAW010000285.1:0-7603 GCA_039814655.1 Myxococcota bacterium
CGCGGGCGCGCTCGCGTCCGCCCTCCGCTCCCTCGAGAACGACGAGGACTCGCCCGAGGGCCATCACGTGGTCGGCTACATCTATGCCCTCGAGGGGAAGCTCCAGGAGGCGCTGCAGCACTACCTCCAGGCCATCGCCGTCGACGGCGGCTTCTTCGACGCGCTCCTCGAGGCCGCGGACGTGCTGCTGCAGCTGGGCGACACCCGCCGCGCAGAGACCTTCGTGGAGGACGCGCTCGACCTGGCGGAGACCGCGGAAGAGCGCGCCGATGCGCTGCTCCTGCACGTGGACACGCTCCTGGTCGCCGGCCGGCGCGAGGAAGCCTCCGTCGCGGCGGCGGCGCTGCCGGACGGGCCCTTTTCCGTGCCGGAGCTCGACCTTCGCGTCGGCCGAGCGCATTTCGAGGTCGGCAACCTCGACGCCGCGGCGCCGCTCTTGGAGCTCGCCGCGCGGCGGCCAGGCGCCTCGGCGGACGCCTACTACTTCTACGCGCTCGTGCTCGACGACCGCGACGACCCCGCGTCCATGGCGGCGGCGTTCGTGCAGTGCCGGGACGCGGACCTCGCGACGCCGCGCTTTCCCTGGTCCGAGCCGCTCCCGACCTTCGAACGTCGCGTGAGCCGCGCGCTCAAGCGTCTCCCGGCGCGCACGAGCGCCCCCCTCGAGGGCGCGCTGGTGGTGGTGGACGAGGTGCCCGGGGCGGAGCTTGTCAGCGAGGGCTTCGACCCCCGTGCGCCCTGTCTCTTCGAGGAAGTCGAGCTTCCCCGGAGGCAGGGCGATCCGGCGCGGCTGGCCCGGCTCTTCGTCTACCAGCGCAACGTCGAGCGCGCGGCCGGCGTCCCGGACCGCCTCGACGAGCTGCTCGACGGAGCGCTCCAGGCGGAACTCGACGCGGTGCTCAACGGCCCACCGCGACCGGAGCGTTGAGGTCGAGCAGCGCCTCCGCGCCGCCCGCGGCCAGGTAGAGCGCGCGGAGGTCCGCAGGCACCGCGGCGGAGAGGTGCACGATGGTCCCCGTCGAGGGCTCGGTCAGCGTGAGCGCTGCGCAGTGGAGCATGACCCGGCGTGCGGTGAGCACCTCCCCCGTCGCGCGCACCACGCGCCGCGCGCCGCCGTAGGCCACGTCGCCGAGCAGGGCGACGCCGGCATGCGCGGCGTGCACGCGAAGCTGATGGGTGCGCCCGGAACGGGGCGCGAGCAGCAAGAGCGCCGCCTCGGCGGTCCGGGCGCGTGTGCGGTACTCCGTGTGCGCCGCCCGAGCGTCGGCGCCCCCCGCGGCGCGGAGCCTCCGCTCCTTCGCGTGGGAACCGATGGGGGTGGTCCACGCGCCCTCCGGTGGCGTCGGAGCCCCGGAGGCGAGCGCTAGGTAGCGGCGTTCGTAGACCCCCGCGTCGCGGGCGGCGAGCAGGGCGTCGTTGCCCCGGCGCGTGCGGGCGAAGGTGACCAGCCCGGTGACGTCCGCGTCGAGGCGGCTGGTCGCGTGCAGGCGCGGCGCGTCCGGGTCGAGTTCCGCCGCGCGCCGCGCGAGGCTGTCCCGGCCCGGTCTGGCCGTCGTCGGGAGGCCGGCGGGCTTGGCGAGCACGAGCAGATGCGCCGAGCGATGGATGACGCCGACCTCGCTCACTTCGCCACGCTCTTCATGTCTTCGCCGGGCTCATGGCTCCGCCGGCGCGAGACGCTCGACGGTGCCGCGGCCGCCATCGACGCGCACCCAGTCCCCGGTGCGAAGAGCGCTCGTGGCCCGCTTGGCGTTCACGACGGCCGGCACCCCGTACTCGCGCAGCACGATGGCCGCGTGGCTCAAGGGCCCTCCGAGGTCCGTCACGACGGCGCCAGCGACGAGGAAGAGCGGAGACCAGCCCACGTCGGCGCAGCTGGCCACGAGGATCTCGCCGGACTGGAAATCCGCGGCGTCGGACGCACGGACGAGCACCCGGGCCCGCCCCTCCGCCACGCCGCTGCTCGCGGCGAGGCCCAGGATCGCGCCCTCCGCATGCTCGACGGGCCCGGTCTCCGCCGGCGGCGGGTAGCCCACGAAGGTATCCGGCGGGTCCGGAAGGGCCAGGTCGCGCTCGTGCTGCCGGCGCCGCTGTTGAACGCGAAGGGCGACGCGTACGCCGCTTCCGCGAAGCGCGCCATAGAGCTCGGTGAGCGTCAGAAAGAACGCCGCGTCGGGTCCGGCGCCCGGTTCCCGCACGGCCAGGCGCCGGGAGGCGTCGAGCGCCACGGTACGAAAGAGCCCGAGCACCTCGGTGACGTAGCCTCGGAGCCGCTCGCGGAGGCGTAGAAAGCGCTTCACGAGGCCAAGAAGGTGGCGGAACGCCGGACGCCCGATGGCCGGCACGCGGCCGTTCAGCTCGTTCTCCGCCGCCTCTCGGACACCGCGGAGCCGGCGTTCGATGGCGAGCGGTCCCGGCGTGTCCGACGACCGGCGAAGGTGAATGGCCAGCGTGGCGAAGAGGACCGTGGGGTCTTCGCGCCAGCGCGGCTCGGCGATCTCTGCCTCCCGGGTACCGCGATGCCCGTGGGCCCGAAGGAACGTCGCCAGCGCGCGCCGCGTGGGGCCCTCGGGCAGGTGCTCGAGGCGGAGCCGAGAGACGTCCTCGTGTCCCAGGAAGGCGTCGCGGACCGCGTCCTCACCCCGGGCCATCTCCGCAATGTGCCAGAGGCGAAGGCCCGGCGCCGCGCTATCCAGGTCCGCGATACCCGTGAGGAGATCGCGCTGCAGGGCCTCGGCCCGGTCGCCCGCGGCGACGCGCAGCGCGCTGTTCAAGGCGACGGCGCTCGCGAGGAGGTTCCCGTAGACGGTCAGCATGATGGCGCCGGCCTGGTCCAGGAGCCGCTCCACGTCGGCGAGCATGCCCGCGAGCGCCGAGGGCGGGAGCACGCGCGGGTCGAGGCTCGTGAGTCGCGCTCGCTCGCTCGCGAAGCTCCGCTCGAACTCGGCCACCTTCTCGCCCACGCGGAAGTTCTCCCGGGCGAAGCGCGTGGCCGTGAGGGGAAGCCGGGCGAAGAACGCGAGAGAGCTCTGGGCTTCGATCTCCGCTTCGAGGCGCTCGACCTCTCCGCCCCCGCCCAAGGCGAGGAGCCGCCGTGGCCGAAGCCCCGGCACCTGGGAAAGGAGCCCGAGCAGCTCGCTCAGGTTCAGGTAGATGCGGCCGCGAAAGCTCCCCACGAGCTCGGCGTCCTTCGGGACGGTGCAGCCAACGCTGCCGAGGGCCCGGCGGAAGCCGAGCTCGCTGAAGCCGCTCAGGATCGACCAGGTGAGCGGCGTCGCCACGCCGGGAAGCGCCTCGCCCACGTTCACGTTGGACCAGACGAGCCTCGCGCGGTCGCCCTGCTCCCCCCGCCGGCGCTGCCAGCGGCGCGTGCCCGGCTGGAGCGCGACGGTCACCGGGCGCGCTTGCAGCAGCGTGAGCTCGCCTCCAGCGAGGGCCCACTCGACATCCCGAGGCCCGTCGAAATGCTCTTCGACGCGGAGCGCGAGGCGCGTCAGCGCGGCGATGTCCTCGTCGCCGAGGGCGCTCCTGGACCGGAGCTCGTCGGGGACCGGCACGCGCTCCGTGCCGCCCTCCGGCGCGATGACCTCCCGGGTCTCCTTGGCGCCGAGCACGCGCTCACGCGGGACCGCGCTGGCCTTGTCCACGCGAATGGTGTCCGGGGACACGGCGCCATCCACCACGAGGCTGCCCAGCCCGTAGGAAGCGTTGATGACCACCTCTCCCGCGTCGCCGGTGAGCGGGTTGACCGTGAAGAGCACTCCCGCGACGTCCGCGGGGACCATGGTCTGCACCACGATGCCGACGGCGGCGTCCGGGTCCTCCGCGTTTCCGAGCTCGCGGAGATAGGCGAGCACCCGGGGCGCGAAGGTGCTCGCCCAGCACCGGCGCACCGCCTCCTCGAGGGCGACGACGTCGCGCACGTCGAGGACCGTCTCGTGAAGCCCCGCCGCCGACGCCTCGTCCTGGTCTTCCCGCGTGGAAGAAGAACGCACGGCGACGCTCGCCGCTCCCTCCTCGCGAAGGTCCCGGAAGGCCTCGGCGAGACCACGGCGAAGCTCGAGGGGCAGCGGCGCCGTGCGGACGCGCTCCGCGATGGCCTGGAGGCGCTCCGGGGCCACGTAGGTGTCCTTCAGGAGCGACGAAGGGCGGTCCGCCTCCGGAAGCACGGCTGCGTAGAAGGCCGCAGACGCCGACGCGGGGAGCGCATAGGCCGAGGGCACGGGAAAGCCGGCCCGGGCGAGGGCCGAAAGGCTCCGCGCCTTGCCCCCGTACTCGCGGGCACGACGGGGCACGAGGGTCTCAACGCGTCGCAGAAGGCGGGCCACGGCGCGCGAGCATAGTCGCCAGGGCCGGGGAATCGACAGCGGCGCCGGAATCGACGAAGGCAGCGCCCTCCGCGGCGGGTCCTCGCAGACTCACGGCGTCGACGGGAAAACGGACGTGAGGCGAGGTATCACGTTTCATCAGGTGAATGGGCCCGGCCGGAGGCGCGTCTTCGCTCCGGGCCACATCGCCCGGGGACCCGCCATGACTCGTGCCCTGCTCCCGCTCCTCGCTCTCCTTCTTCCCCTCGCCGCAGCAGCGCCCGCGTACGCCGACGCCGCCGAGGCCCGCTACCGCCTCGCGCTCGTACACAAGCGCGCCGGACGCCTCGAGCAGGCCCTCACGGAAGTCGACGCGGCGCTTGGAATGCGGCCTTCTTTCGCGTCCGCACACTTCACCCGGGGCACGCTGCTTCGGCGCCTCGGGAGAACCGAGGACGCGGCGCACGCCTTCGCCGAGGCGGCACGCCTCGCGCCGGAGAACGCGGACGCCCACGCCATGCACGGCGCGATGCTCCTCCGACTGCGGCGCCACGAAGCGGCCATCGCGCCGCTGAGACGGGCCACGCGCCTCGCGCCGGAGTCGCCGCGCCACTGGGGAAACCTCGGCGTCGCCCTGCAGCGCGCCGGGCAGGCCAACGAAGCGCTTCGGGTCTACGAAGAAGGGCTCACGCATGCGCCGGACGACCCGGAGCTGCTCAACAACCTGGCCGTCGCGCTCCGCCGCGCCCGCCGCAACGAAGAGGCCATCGTGATGCTGGCCGCGGCCCTCGAACGCAGCCCGGACTCGGCGACGGTGCACCGCAACCTCGCGGTCACCCTCCGCGCCTCGGACCGCTGGGAAGAGGCCGTTCCGCACTTCCTGCGCGCCATCGAGCTGGGTGAGGACGGGCCTCCGGTGCTCTACGACCTCGCCGTTTGCTACGAGCAGATCGGACGCGTGGAGGAGGCCGTTGCGGCCTACGAGCGCTACGCGGAGGCCGTCGCTGCGCGCGATGGCGCGGCGGCGGAGCGAGCACGGGACCGCGCGGGACGACTGCGCGGCTTCCAGTAGCGCTCGACGTCGCGCCACCCCCGTCGAGCGCCCGCGACGCGGGTGGGGCCCGGGCGGCCGGGCGCGCCTGGCCGGTGAGGCCGCGCCAGTCCATCCTCCCGCCGTGACGACGGCCAGCGCCACGGTTATCGAAGGAGATGCACGCTTCGCGCGGCTCCTCGCCCTGGCGCGGCAGGCCACGCAGTCCCGGCCGCTGCCGGCGGTGCTCGAGGAGCTGGCCGGGGACGTCGCCGCCGCGCTCCCCGCGGACGTCGTGAGCGTCTATCTGCGCGCGGACGACGACGGGTTGACCATGCGCGCGAACGTGGGCTTCCCGACGAACGCGGTGAACAACGTCGGCCTCGCCATGGGCGAGGGCATCACGGGTTTCGCCGCGGAGATCCAGCGTCCCGTGGTCCAGGAGCACGCGAGCGAGGACGAGCACTTCGCCGCCGTCGCGGGCCTCGACGAGTCCGCGTACCCGGCGTTTCTCGCGCTGCCGCTTCTTCGCGGGAGCCGCACCGAGGGCGTGGTCGTCATTCAGCGCCGCACGCCCTTCTCGGTCGACGAGCTCCGGCTGGCCACGGCCATGGGGCTCGCGTTTTCGCTGGCCCTCGAGCACGGCCGCGCGCTCCACGCCGAGACGCGCGCGGAGGAGGGGCGGGAAGGGAGCGGTCGGCAAGTAAGGCTGAGCGGACGGGGCGCCGTGAGCGGGCGGCACCTGGGACGCGTCGAACCGCTCGTGAGCCTGACGACGCTGGCCGCAGAAGCGGAGCTCGAGGCCGTGGCGGAGCGCGAAGGGAGCCTCGGCGAGGCCCTGGACGCGCTCGGGCGACGCCTCGACCGAACGCTGCAGCAGCTCGACCTCGATGAAGGCCTCGTGGCGCCGCTGCGGACGCTCATGCTCACGCTCCAGGATTCGCGCTTTCGCCGGGAGCTCCGCGCGGAGGTCGTGGAGCGCGGGCTGGCCGCGGGCCTCGAGTCCGTGGCGCGGCGCTACGCGCTCGCTCCCTACCGGGGGCAACGACCCGTCGCAGAGAGCGACTGGCTGGCCGAGCGCGCCAGCGAGATGGGGGCCCTCGTCCGGCTCCTCGCGGCGCGCCTCGCGAACCGCCCGCTCTGCCGCCCGGGCGACGCGCTCGTGCTCAGCGAACGCCCGGGCGGGTTGCTCGCCCTCGAGGCAGCCTCACGGCGCGCGGCGGCGGTCATCGTGGCGGACCGGCTCGAAGAAGACGCGCTCGCCGTGGGCATCCTGCGCGCCGCGCGGATCCCCATGGTGGTGGAGCTCGTGGGTCTCCCGGATTGGGCGCGCCCCGGGGACCCGATCCTGGTCGACGGCGACGGTGGCGCCGTGCACGTGCACCCCTCGCCGAGCCTCGTGGCGCGCACGCGTAATCGCTGAGCGCGCCATGCGTCAGGGCACGCGAGCGTGCCGCAGCACGACGCCACCGGCGCCGAAGACGAGCAGGTCCCGCTCGGTCCGGTGCACACCGAAGAGGTCGAAGCCCGCCGCGTCCATGTCCACGGAGGCCCAGCGCCCCGCGTCGTCGCGGGCGAGGGCCTGGCCGTTCTCGCCCACGGCCAGGAGCGTCTCCCCATCCCAGCCCGGGCCGATGGCGTGAAGCGCCGCGTCGCCGGCCCCGCGCTCCTCCACGCAGCGCAGCGTCCCCTCCAGCCCGTCGAGGCGCACGATGCGTCCGTCGGCGCCCACGGCAAAGGCCGGGCCCGCGCCGTCCCAGCTGACGTCCACGAGATCGCCTTCGCCGCACCGCTCCGGGGTCACGGACCCGGTGAGGCCGAGGCGCAGCACGAGGCCCGCATCGCCCACGACCACGGCACGCTCCGGGCTCCCGGCGACGGCCCGCAGCGTCCCCACACCCGCGGCCTGGCTGCGCACGAGGGCCTCCGGCGATCCCTGCAGCATCGCCCCCTCGCTCCCGACGGCGAGCACGAGACCGGCGCGCGCCACCACGTCCTTCCAGCTGGCCGGCGGGCCCGGCGGAGCCGCGAGCAACTCGGAGCCGTCGTAGCGAAGCAGCACGAGCGTGTCCGCATCCCCGACAGCCAGGAGCCGGCCGTCGCCGAGCGACGCCACCCCCGTGAGGCCGGCGTCCGTGGGCGACTCGCGGCCTTCGAAGCGCCCTGGGCCGAGGCGAAGCACGGCCCCCCAGCGCCCAACCAGAAAGGGCACGCCCCCGAGGGACGCGCCCGCGACGAGGGCTCCCGTGTGGCCAACGGAGAGGAG
>JBCCAW010000051.1:0-17168 GCA_039814655.1 Myxococcota bacterium
CGCGCTCGGGCCACATGGCCGTGGTCGAGCGGGTCCACGCGGTGCGCTACGGGCCCGAGGGCGAGGTCACGCAGATCGTCTTCGACGGCTGGGAGGCTCGGCGCACGGGAGCCCGGCGCCTGCATGGACGCACCTGGAACCGGCTCGGGACCCGCGGCGGTCAGGACGCGCGTGGCGGCTTCTCGCGCATCGAGATTCTGGAGCTGCTCGCGCCGCGAAGCGGGGGACCGGAGCAGCCCCTCGGAGACCGCGTCGGGCCGAGTCTCCGCGACGGGAGCCCCTCCTCCGAGGGCGCGCCAAAGGTCCAAGCACCGGCCCCGAACACGCGCGCGACGCGCTGAGGGACGGCCCCGAGGACCGCGCCGACGCGATCTTTTTCTAAGGGTCCGGCACCGGCCGTCCGAAGAAGGGGGTGGAGGCTGAATCATGAAGATCTACGGCCCTGCAGCCCTGAATCCCGTCCGGCGCCTCGAAAGCGATCGCAACGACATCACGCCCGCGGAGGCGCCGCGAAGCGCCGAGGCCGGCGAGAAAGTCGCCGTCTCCGGCGTGGCCGAGGCCGTCGCCGAAGCGCGCTCGCCGGAGGTCATCGACCAAGCGCGCGTCGAGCGGATTCGCGAGGCCATCGCCAAAAACCGTTTCCCCATCGACCCCATGCGCATCGCGCGAAAAATGCTCACCGAGGAGCGCTGAGCGACGCCATGCCCGCCGCCCACACGGACGCGCCGAAGGCGCCGCCGGACCCGCCGCCTCCCGCGCCGGGCTCGGTGGCGCGCTTTCGTGCGCTCCTCGCCGCGGAGCGGGCGGCGGCGCGACGCGCGGACACGGCGGCCCTGCTCGGGCTCCAGGACGAGAAGCGTGAGGCCCTGGCCGCGCTCCGCGCCGAGCCCGCGGCCTTCGAGGCCGCGCGGGCGTCCCTCGCCGAGGAGGCCGAGCGCAACGTCGCGCTGCTGCGCCAGCTCCGGCAGCTCTACGAGGGGGCGCTGTCCCAGGGCCCGGCGACCTACGGCCGGGTGGGGCGACAGCAGGCACCGGCCCCGTCGCGGAGCTGGGGCGCGCGATGAGCGTCTTCAACCTGCTGAACGTGGGCCGCAGCGCCATGAATGCGACGGCCTTCGGCACGCAGACGCACGGCCAGAACGCCGCCAACGCGGCGACGGAGGGCTACACGCGTCGCGTCGCTCGGCTCCAGCCCGTGGCGCCGCCTCCGGCGGGGGGCGGTGGTGCCCAGGCCAGCGGGTCCCTCCGGAAGATCGACCCCTACGTCGAGCGGCGCCTGCTCGGCGCGCGCACGGAGCAGGGGGGCGCGGAGGCGCGCCTCGAGGTGCTCGGCGGCCTCGACACGACCTTCGCCGACGAGCCGGGCAACGTGGCCGAGGCTCTCGCGGCCTTCGAAGGCAGCCTCCGGGAGCTCGCCGCCTACCCGGGCGACACCGGAGCGCGCGAGGCCGTGCTCGGCCGCGCCGAGGCTTTGGAGCGCGCCTTCCGGAGCGCCGACGCGCAGCTCACGCAGCTTCGAGGCGACGCCAACGACCGGGTCCAAGACGAGGTGCGTACGCTGAACGAGCGCCTCGACCGCGTCGCCGAGCTGGGCAACGCCATCGCGCGAAGCGAGCTCTCGGGCCGGGAGGCTTCGGATCTCCGGGACCAGCGCGACGAGGCCCTCCGCCAGCTCGCGGACCAGGTCCCCATCACCGTGCTCCCTCGCGACGACGGACAAGTCACGGTGCTGCTCGCGGGCAACCTCCAGCTCGTGGACGAGGACGGAAACGTCTCGCCGCTCGGCACGCAGCGGGACCCGGCGACCGGCGACGTGCGCGTGACGCGCGTGGTGGCCGGCGCCGTGCAGGACATCACGGGGGAGCTCGCGCCGGACGGCGAAGGGCGCCTCGGAGGCACGCTCGCCGGTCGCGATGGAGCGCTGACGGCCGCGCAGGAGGCCCTCGACCAGCTCGCCTTCGACCTGAGCGCCGCCTACAACGCCGTGCACACCACCGGCGTCGACGCGCTCGGCGGCACGGGACGCAACCTCTTCGAGCCCCCGGCCGCCGTCGCGGGGGCAGCGGCGGCGTTCCGCGTGTCGGTGGACGTACGCGACCAGCCCGAACGCCTCGCGGCCGCCGAAGACGCGCTCGCGCTCCCGAACGACGACCGCAACGCGCTGGCCCTCGCGGAGCTCGCCCAGGGCAACACGGCGCTCGGAGGGACGGCGACGGCGACGGAAGGCTACACCGCGCTCCTCGCCCAGGTGGGCGCGGACGTACGCTTCGCGCGCGGTGACCTGGACCGGGCCGACGGGCTCTTGTCTCAGACCCAGGCGCTCCGCGAGAGCGTGAGCGGCGTCAATACGGACGAAGAGATGGTTGGGCTCATGGAGTTTCAGCGGGCCTACCAAGCGTCGCTCCGCGTGGTGCAGACCGCCGACGAGATGCTGGCGGAGCTGGTGCAGCTAAAGCGCTGACGCCTTTCATCCGAGGGATCGGGTGAGAAGCGATGCGCGTTAGTGACCGAAGCACCTTCGAGCTCAACCGCCGGGAGCTCCTCCGCCGCGCCGAGGACCTGGCGGACGCGCAGGCGACGGCGCTCACGGGACAGGCCAGTCGCCGGCCCTCGGACGACCCCCTCGCCTTTGCCGTGGCGACCAAGGAGCGCGCCCGGGAGATTCGCGAGGACGTGCGCCAGCGCTCGCTGATCGCGGCGCAGACGCGCGTCGATGTGCAGGAGCAGGCCCTCGGCGACATCGCGACGGTGCTCCGGCGCGTCGAGGAGCTCACCATTCAGGCGGCCAACGACAGCCTCACCGGGGACCAGCGCCAGAACCTCGCCTCGGAGGTCGCGGCCATCCGGGACACGGTCCGCGGGCTCATGAACGCGGACGCCGGCGACCGCTACGTCTTCGGTGGCTTCGACGACGACCAGCCTCCCTTCGACGACACGGGCGCCTTCACCGGCGACCTGAACCGCCCGCAGGTCGAGCTCGCCGACGGGGTGCGCCTGAGCGTAGGCGTGAGCGCCGACGTGCCCTTCGATACGGGCGGCCCCGAGGACGTGCTCGCGGTGCTCGCGGACCTGGAGGCGGCCATGGCCGCAGACGACGAGGCGGCGATTCAGCTGGGCCTCGGCCGGGTCCAGGGCGCGCACGCGCGCGTGGTCAGCGCCCGCGCGTCCCTCGGTGGCCAGCAAAACGCTCTCGTGGTGGCGGACGCGGTCGCCGAACGCATGAAGGGCGAGGCCCAGGCGCACCAGGACGCGCTCGTCGGCGCCGACGAAGTGGACGCGCTCGTCGACCTTCAGCGGGTTCAGGGGGCCTACAACGCCGCCGTACGGATCGCTGCAGAGCTGCCTTCGCCGGGCCTCGTGGAGGTCGGCTAGCGCCATGAACGCACGCGGGTTCCGAGCCCGTCAGGATGAACGGCCCGCCCCGGCGGGATGCGCAGGATGCGCGGAGAGGAGGAGCGATGCTGACGCTCACGCGACGCCAAGGCGAACGAATCGTCATTGGCGCGGAGGTCGAAATCGAGGTGGTGCAGATCCAGGGCGGACGCGTTCGCCTGGGCATTCGCGCCCCCCGGTCACTGCCCGTCTACCGAGGCGAACTCGTAGACCGGGTCGGGGCCCAGAACCTCACGGCGCGTACGAAGCCCAAGGCGCCCCTCGAGCTTCCCGCGGACCTGCCGGTGCTCTCCTTCCCGGAGGGTCTCTTCGGCATGCCCGGTCTCTGCCGCTGGGTGCTCTACGAGCTCGAGGGTGAGATCGAGGGCGCGCCGGCGGAGGAGAACGCGGAGGTGCGCGTGCTCGTCAGCGCCGACGACCCGTCCATTCGCCTGCTCGTGCTCGACCTCTGTGCCTACGCGCCGGGGTATCCAGCGCGCGTGGCCTGCGCCGCGGCCGGCACCTCGCCGGAGGACGTGGCCGTCGCGGGCGTGGTCACGGCGCCGGCGGATGGCTCCATGCCCACGGTCAACCTGGCCGCGCCGCTCGTGGTCGACCTGAACACGCGGAGCGGCCGGCAGGTGATCCTCGCCGATGACGCGCTCGCGATCGCCCACCCCCTCGCCGCCCGCATCGGCTTCGCGGAGGAAGCGTCGTGGTGAGCCAAGCCACCACGGACATGGCCATCGGGTCCCAGGCGGCCATGGCCACGGTGCTGCGCATCCTCAAGGGCGCGGTGGCCGCGAAGGCCTCGGATGTGCACCTGCGCGTCGGCCAACCTCCCATGGTGCGGATCCAGGGCGAGCTCCTGCCGCTGGAGCATCCGCCCCTTGCGGACGACCTGCTCACCACCGCGACGCATGCCCTGGCGGCCTACGCGGAGGTGCATCCGGAGCGCGTGGAGGCGGCCAAGCAGGTCGAGTTCAGCTGCGCCATTCCCGACGTCGGACGCTTTCGCGCCCACGCCTACCGGCAGCGGGGGTCCCGGGCCATCGTGCTCCGGCACATTCCCGTGCCCGTGCCGCCCATGGCGGACTTGAGGCTGCCGCCGGTCGTGAAGCAGATCGCCCAGGAGCGCCGGGGCCTCGTGCTGGTCACGGGCGCGACGGGCAACGGAAAGTCGACGACCATCGCGGCGATTCTCGAGTTCATCAACGAGTCCTTCTGCCGGCACGTGGTGACCATCGAAGACCCGGTGGAGTTCGTCTTCGCGGACCACATGTCGAGCTTCTCCCAGCGCGAGGTGGGGCCGGACGTCGGCTCCTTTCAGGAAGGCCTCGAGGGCGCGCTTCGCGAAGACCCGGACGTGATCTTCGTCGGCGAGATCCGCCGCCAGGCCGAGTTCGATGTCGCGCTGAACGCCGCCGAGTCCGGGCACCTCGTGGTGTCGACGCTGCACGCGACGGACGTGATGATCGCCGTGCAGCGCATGATCGCGTTCTATCCGCAGGACCGGCAGCTGGGCATTCGCTCGCGCCTCGCGGACGCGCTCGCGGCCATCGTCTCGCAGAAGCTGCTCCCGACGCGCGGGGGACAGGACCGGGTGCTCGTCACCGAGGTGCTTCGCCGGGCGCCGAGCATCTCCGACCACATTCGCGACCCGGCGCGCTTCGGTGGCTTGCCCAAGGCCCTGGAAGCCGCTTTCCACGAGATCGGCACGCACAGCTTCGACATGAAGCTCCTCGGAATGGTCCGCAGCGGCGTGCTTTCCCTGGAGACGGCGCAGGCCGTGGCGCGCTCGCCAAAGGACCTCGTCCGCGCCCTCAAGCTCAATCGCTGAAGGGACCGTCCGGAGCGGCGGCATCTTCCCGAGCGTCGGCCGCGCCGGCGAGCGTGCAGCGCCCAGCCTGGCAGCGGGCCGGCGCCGGCTCCGCGGCGGGCCCGAGCGCGCAGCGGGCAAGGCGCGGGCACATGGGCTCGGCCGCCTGGGCGAAACGGCGCGCGAAGGCCTCGGCCTCGCGGACGCTCACGGCGACGCGCTCGCCGAGGGAGCGCTCGCGTCCTTCGCAGCGGAGCGCCAGGGGCTGGGCCCGGCAGTCGTCGTCTCCGGCGCACGCGCGATGCGCGGCGGCCTGGTCCCGGGCTTCCGCGCGGAGCGAACGCACGACGTCCACGCAGGCGAAATCCGAGGCGAGCGCGGAACCCGTCGCCAGCTCCCGGGGCGTGCCTTCACAGCCGGCGAACGAAGCGAGGGCCGCGAAGCCGAGGGCCAGGGCCCGCACGCACAGACGGCGCTCCGGGCCTTCTCCGCACCACCGCATGGACCCGCGCACGCGGGTTCTGTCTCTGCGGAGGCCGAAGCGTTTCCTCGGATGCCGCTCAGGCGGCGCGTTCGTCTTCCGGCGCTCCCTGGGGAGCGGTCTCGCAGGCGCCCGAGCGCTCCAGGCCGAGCAGCGGCGAAGCGGCGAGGTCCAAGGCGTCCGCGGGCAGGCCGGCCAAGCGCGCGTCCACGAAGGAGAGCAGCGCATCCACGCTGGGCAGGCGGAGCGCTTCCCGGCGAAAGGCGCCGCCGTCCGGAAGCGTGCGACCGACGTAGCGGAGATGCTCCTTCAGCTTGCCGAGCGCCGGCTCGCGGGTCTTGCGTCGTCCGCGCCGGCGCCACGGCTCCTTGGGCGTGAAGACCGCGCGCAGCCCGTGCAGGTGGGCGGCGACGTCTCGGCCCGAGGGGCGGAAGGGCTCGAGGCCCGCCTCGCGCTCGGCGATCTGCTGGAAGATCCACGGATTCCGGAGCGCCGGGCGCCCGATCATCACCGCCACGCAGCCGGTCTCCGCGCGCATGCGGAAGGCGTCGTCGGCGTACCAGACGTCGCCGTTGCCCACGACGGGCATGCGCAGGTGCCGGGCCAGCGCGCGCACGATGCGCCAGTCGGCGACGCCTTCGTAGAAGTCGACGCGGCGCCGGGGATGCACGGCAAGCGCGTCGACGCCGGCCTCTTCGAGCACTTCGCCGATGCGCAGGACGTGCGCGGCGTCGTCCCAGCCGGCGCGGATCTTCGCGGTGAGCGGCCCCGGCGTGGCCTCGCGCATGGCGCCGAGCACGTCGCGAAGAAGCCCGAGGTCCTTGAGCATGGCGGCGCCGACGCCCTTGCGAACGACACGGGGCATGGGGCAGCCAAGGTTGAGGTCCACGGCGTCCGCACCGGCCGCGGCCACATGCGTCGCCGCCTCGGCCATCTTGTGAGCCTCGTTGCCCATGACCTGAACGCTGAGTGGCACGCCCGGCACCTTCACGACGGCCCGGCGCATCACTTCCGGCGAGAGCGGCGCGCGGGACACGCGCACGAACTCCGTGGTGAGCAACCCAAGGCCGCCTTTGGCGGCGATGAGCGCGCGAAAGGCCGGGTCCGTGACCCCCTCCATGGGCGCCAGCACCGTCGGATGCTGGAGCGTGAGCCCCGGCGCCAGCGTCACAGCCATGGAGGCGGCCTAGCGCTGAGCGCACCGGACTTCCAGCGCACGCGCGCTCGCAACCGCCCCGATCAAGCGCTGCGCGCTCGCTCTGGGCCTCGCGCGTTGATTCGGCGCGCGCTTTGCCCCAGCGTGGGCGCCAGGTGACGACAGAGAGCGACGAGGACGTGCGGCGACGGCTCGCGGAAACGGCCGTGTCGCTCCTCGGCGGAGCGGCCTCGGACGCGCAGGCCGGCCAGCGACTCGGGCAGCAGACGCTTCTCGCCGAGCACGTCCGGGAGCGGCTGAGGAAAGGACTCCGGCCCCTACCGGTGGGAACGGAGAGCGGCGACGGCTCGGACCTGGCGATCATCGGCCGGCTCGGCCAAGGCGGCATGGCCTTCGTGGAGCTCGCCAAGCAGCATTCCCTCGACCGGGAAGTGGCGCTGAAACGCCCGAAGCAGCGAGGCGACGAAACGCTGGAGCCCGCGCTCGTCGACGAAGCGCGCATCACCGGCGGCCTCGAGCACCCGAACATCGTGCCGATACACGCCGTCGGCCAAGACGAGGTGTTTGGGCCCGTGGTGGTGCTCAAGCGCGTCCAGGGCGCGGTCTGGGCCGACGTGCTGCGCGAAGACCGGGCGCAGCTGCCGGCGGACCCGGCCGTGCTCGACAAGCATCTCCGCATCCTCATGCAGGTGTGCAACGCACTGCACTACGCTCACAGCCGAGGCGTCATTCACCGGGACGTGAAACCGAGCAACGTCATGCTCGGCGACTATGGCGAGGTCTATCTCATGGATTGGGGCGTGGCCCTGAAGCGGGAAGACGCCGCGTCAGAGTCCGCGCGCATCGCCGGTACGGCAGCCTACATGGCGCCGGAAATGGTCCGCGCCGAAGCGGAAGCGCAGGACGCGCGGACGGATGTCTACCTGGTCGGCGCCACGCTGCACGAGGTGCTCACCGGCAAGCGTCGCCACGCGGGCGACAGCTTGATGGCGACGCTGATGCAGGCCCTCGTCAGCTTGCCTTTCGCGTACGCGCCTCCGGTACCCGCGGGCCTCGGGGCAATCGCGAACCGGGCGTGCCACGCCGACGCGTCGCTTCGTTTCCCGTCGGCGGCGGCGCTTCGCGAGGCGCTCTCCGACTTCATGGAGCATCGCGAGGCACGCCTCTTGGTCTCCCTCGCAGAGACGCTCCTGGACGAACTCGAGGCGTACGAAGGCGACGGGGGCTTTCAGGCCGAGGTCGAGCGACGCTTTCACGAGGCGCACTTCGCCATCGAGCAAGCGAATCTCATCCGCGCGGACCATCCCGCCATCGGCCGGCTGCGCCGACGCCTGCGGCTGGCGATGATCCGCGACGCCCTCGCGCGCGAGGACATCAGCAAAGCGCTCGCGCTCACCGAGGAACTGGCGGCGCCTCCTCCCCCGGAGCTGCGCGCGGAGCTCGACGCCACGCGCCGCCGTGTGGACTCGCGAACGCGGCACATCGAGGCGCTCGAGCAGGACGCCGATCTGCTCCGTGGCAGTCGCCTGCGTATCTGGGGTACGTCCGCCGTGGCCCTGCTGCTCACGGTGCGCCACGCGGTGTCTCTCGCAGAGGACCCGGGGCCGGGACACGACCTGGACCCCGCGCGCCTGCTGGTAGGGATGAGCGCCATCTCGGCCGTGATGCTCACGGCGCTGGCGACCTCGCGGCGACGACTCTCGCAGACGCGACCGGACCGGTCCTTTTTCCGTTTGCTCTCGTCGTTCTGTCTCACGACGCCGATCGTCATCTACGCGGGCATGCGCTTCGGCATGACCGTGCCTTCCATTCTCACGGTCATCACCCTCGCGTCGTCGGGCCTTCTGCTCGCGGTGCAGGTTCCCTTCCCGAGCATCCCCTTCGGCGTGGCCGGCCTCGTCGCAGGGCTGCTGGCCAGCCTCTTTCCGGACGCCGCGCGCTACCTCTTCATGGCCTGGACGCTCGTGACCGTGCTCGGCATGGTCGTCGACCTGCGAAGCGAGCGGGCACGGGAGCTGGAGCGCCTGCCCGAAGGCCGCCCGCCGCCCGCGTCGAGCCGGAACGGCGCCCCGGCCCATGAGCCTCCCGCACCGTAGCGCGTTGGACTTCTCGCGCAGGTCCCCGTGCCGCGACCCATCGCGCGAGAAATGCTGAGCGCCACTCAATGACTTGACCGGATCACCCTCCATGGTCACGGTGCATCGGTGAGCGAGCCGACCGATGCGAGGTCCAATCCACGCCGGCGTCGACGCCGCCGTCAGCCCGACGAGACCAAAGCGAAGATCGTCGAGGCCACGCACGCGCTCATGTCCGACGGCGGCGCCGCGTCGCTCACGACGGCGGCCATCGCCAAGGCCGCGGGCGTCTCGGAAGGCATCATCTTCCACCACTTCGGGAGCAAGAAGGGCCTGCTCCAAGCCGTGGCCACGGAGGTGGGTCGGGGCGTCGCCATGGCCATGTTCCAGGGCATGGCGCCGGGGCAGCGACCGGACGTGCAGCGCATGATTCGCGCGGTCTTCGAGTTCGTTCAGAAGCGCGGAAAAATGAACGATCTCATGCTCATGAGCCGGGATATCGAGGAGGCCAACGCGGCGCTCAACGCGCAGCGGACGGTCATCGTCGGCTCGCTCACGCAGGCCTTCACGCAGTGGAAAGCCATGGGCTACATCGAGACGTCCGCCCCGGAGATCGCGGCGGCGCTGATCTTCGGGCTCGTCGAATCCGGGCTTCACGACTGCTTCGTGCGCGGCAACGGCGAGCGCATGGACGAGTACATCGATGAAGCCGTCGCCTGCATCGAAGGTGCGCTCGGCTACGAAGGGCCGCACAGCGACCCGGAACAAGCCCGCTGAGAACCCGTCGGCGCTCGGTCATCGAGGCCTCTGGAGCACAAATGAGTTCGACTCGACGTTTTATTGAGTGACACTCGTTAATGATCGAGGGAGGCTCACGACATTGGTGAGCGACACTCGATAAGGGCCCGCGTTGCGGCCCTGGGAGCCCACCTCGATGCATGACATTTCGGGCCGACGCATCGGCCTACGACTTCCGCCGTACGCGCTCTGGCTGGTGCCGGGCCTCGTCGCCTGCGGCGGCCCTGTCGCTGCCGATCAAGGGACCGAGGCCGACGCCCCGCCGCGCATCGAGGTCGTGGAGGTTCGCGCCGCCTCGGCGGAGGAGACGCTCGTGCTTCATGGCACCGTGCGGGCGGCGGACCGGGCCAACCTCGCCTTCGCCGTGGGGGGTCGACTGCTCCAGCGCCCGGTCGAGGTCGGCGACCGGGTCGAAGCCGGCCAGATGCTGGCGCGCGTGGACGCGCGGCCCTTCCGCAACGCGGCCTCGGCGGCCCGAGCGCAGATCGCCGAGCTCGACGCCCAAGCCGCCCAGCTCGCCCGGGACGAAGAACGGGTCGCTGCCCTCGAGGCGAGCGGTGCCGCCTCGGCGGCGGCGGTGGAGCAAAGCCGAACGGGTACGGTACGGCTGGGCGCCTCCCGCGACGCCAGCATCGCCCAGCTCGCGGAGGCGCGGCGGCAGGTCGGCGAGGCCGTCCTCAGGGCTCCCTACGCGGGCGTGGTGCGGGCCGTCTTCGCCGAGCCGGGCACGGTGGTCGCCCCGGGCACTCCGGTGCTGGCCCTGGCCGGAGAAGCCGGACTGGAGGTGGAGGCGGAGGTGCCCGAGCCGGCCCTTGCGTGGCTGCGTGAGGGCCTCGCCGCGTCCGTGGAGATTCCCGCCACGGGCGCGCGCACCGAAGGCCGCGTCCTGGCCCTTGCCCGGGCCGCCGGCCCGAGCGGGCTCTTTCCGCTGCGGCTTCGCCTCGAAGGCGTCGAGGCCTTCCCGGGCCAGGGCGCGCTTCTCCGCTTCGCCCGCAGCGGTGTACGCGAGCTTCGCGTACCCCTTGGCGCTGTCCTGGACCCCAGTGGAGAAGCCCCGGAGGTCTGGAAGGTCCGCGACGGCTCGCCTCCGACCGTCGAGCGAGTCGCCGTGCGAGTGCGCGGCCTCCGCGAGGCGGAGGGAAGGCCTGAGGTCGCCCTGCCCACGGGGCCGCCGCTCCAGGCCGGGGACCGGGTCGTCGTCCGTGGACAGCGTCCGCTCTTGGACGGCGACGTGGTGCGCCTCGGTACGGCCCGCACGGAGCAAGCGCGAGCCGGCGAAGGGGATCCGCGATGAGCCCGCTGGACCTGCTCTACACACGCCCACGCCTCACGCTGAGCGTCGCCTTCATGCTCTCGCTCCTGGGCCTCGCCGCCTGGTTCCTCATGCCTCGGGAAGAGGACCCGCGCCTCGCGGAGCGCGCCGGACTCCTCGTCGTGCCCTACCCCGGCGCGGACGTGCTCGACGTCGAACGGCTCGTGGCGAGCCCCATCGAAGACGAGCTCGCCGAGGTGGCGGAGATGGACTCCGTGGTGGCGACGCTCCGCACGGGTCTCGCCGTCTTCAACCTCCAGCTCCGGGGCGACGTGGCCAAGGACGCGACGGACGCAGCCTGGGACGAGGTCGAAGATGCCCTCGATGCCGCGGCGGCGACCTTCCCCGAAGGCGTTCTTCCCTACGACCTTCAGCACAACCTCATCGAGACCCAGTCCATCCTCTTCGCGGTCACTGGACCAAGCGATCGTTTGACCCTGGCCGACGCCGCCGACGCCCTCGAAGCCCGGCTTCTCACGCTGGACGACGTGAGCCGAGTCGTCGTGAGCGGCGATCCCGGCGAGCAGGTGACCGTGGACTTCGACGATGGCGTCGCGCGCCGCTTGGGCATCGATCCGCTCTCGCTGGCGGACCAGCTCGAGCGATCGAACGTGTCTCTGGCCGGCGGAAGCATCGCCCTGGGCGGCCAGCGCCTCACGCTTCGTCCCGCCACGGACTTCGAGAGCGTCGAGGAGATCGCGGCGCTTCCCATCGCCGTCGGTGGGAACGGCCCCGGAGCGCCCGCCGCCGCGAGCGTGCCCCTGGGCAGCGTGGCGCGCGTCGCCCGCACCGTCGCGACCCCCGCCCAGACCCTCGCGCGCCACGAGGGACGCCCGGCCGTGATGCTCGGCGTGATCCCGCGCCCGGGGCTTCAGGCCGAGCGTTTCGGCGAACATGTGGCAGCCGAAGCAGCCGCCTTCGCCGACGAGCGACCCGAGCTCGCGATCGCCACGGTCGCCTTTCAGCCGGACCGGGTGAAGGCGCGCCTGGGCGACCTTGGCGCCTCGCTGCTCCTGGGCGTAGGCATCGTCGCCGCGGTGGTCTTCCTCTTCATGGGGCTCCGCATGGGTCTCGTGGTGTCGAGCGTCGTTCCCCTCGTCACCTTCGCCTCCGTCGCCGTCTACGCGGGAACGGGCGGCGTGCTGCAGCAGATCGCCGTGGCCGCGCTGGTCATCGCCCTCGGACTCCTCGTCGACAACGCCATCGTCGTGGCGGAGACCATCCAACGGCGCCTCGACGAGGGCGCGACGCCCGAGGACGCGGCCCGGGACACGGTGACGGAGCTCGCCGTGCCCCTCGGCGCGGCCACGGCGACGACGCTCGCGTCCTTCGTGCCCATGTACCTTTCCGTCGGCACGAGCGGGGACTTCACCCGCGCCATTCCCGTGGTCGTCATGCTCACGCTGACGGTGAGCTACGGCTACGCTCTCCTCGTCACCCCGGCGCTGGCCCGCTTCGGTCTTCGCGCCGCGCCGCGCCAGCAGGAGAGCCGCTTCGACCGGGTCGCGGGAGCTCTCGGACGCTTCGCCGCGCGGCGCCCCTTGCCCACGCTGGGCATTGCGCTCGGTCTCGTGCTCGCCTGCGGCGCCTTTGCACCGCACGTGAAGGTGAACTTCTTCCCCACCTCGGACCGGGACCAGGTGCTCGTCGAGGTCGAGCTGCCGGAGGGCACGCATCTGGCGACGACGGACGAGGCCGCGCGCAGGGTCGAGGCCTACCTCGCGGCCCGGGAGGACGTGGACAGCGTGACGGCATGGGTCGGCCGCTCGGCGCCGAACTTCTACTACAACCTCCCGCGACGCCCGCAGGCGCCCTTTCTCGCGCAGCTCCTCGTCGACGCCCGCTCGCGAAACGACGTGAACATCATCCGCCAGGAGGTGGAGGCCATGGCGCTCGAGGAGTTGCCCGGGGCTCAGGTGATCGCCCGGCGCCTCGAGCAGGGGCCGCCGGTGCGCGCGCCCATCGAGGTTCGCCTCTACCACGACGACCTCGGCACGCTTCGCCTCGCGAGCGACGCCGTACGCGGTGAGCTCCGGAGCATCGAGGGCGCCCGTAGCGTTCGCGCGGACTACGGCCCGGGCGTGCCCACGCTTCGCTATGGCGTGGACGACGCGAGCGCCAACCGTCACGGCGTGGACCGGCAGCGCATCGCCCTCGCGCTCCTCGGCCGAAGCCGGGGGCTTCCTGCAGGCCGGTACCGCGCTGGCGACGACCCCGCGCCCATCGTGCTTCGTTCGGGCCTCGTGGCCGGCGGACCGCACGGTGAAGCGCTGGGGCCGGACGAGATCCTGGCCGGCGATGTGGCGCGCCCGGGCAACGCGCCGCTTCCCTTGGCGCAGGTCGCTCGGAGCAGCCTCGAATGGCGTCCCGCCGTCGTCCATCACCGCGATGGGCGCCGCGTGGCGAACGTGCTTTCGGAGCACGCGGACGAGGTGACCTACCAAAGCGTGCTCAAGGAGCTCACGCCGGAGCTGCCGGAGCTGCTCGCGGGCGTCGCCGGGGGCTCCGTGCGCCACGAGGTCGGGGGCGCGGCCGCCGAGTCGAAGAAGGCCAACGGGGCCATCGGCGCCAAGGGGCCCATCGGCGCGCTGCTCCTCGTGACCATTCTGCTCGCCGTCTTCAACAGCTTTCGGCGCACCTTCATCGTGCTCATGACGGCGCCGCTGGCCTTTCTCGGCGTATGGCCCGGCCTGTTCGCCTTGAGCTTGCCCTTCGGCTTCGTGGCGCTGCTCGGCGCCATCGCGCTCATCGGCATCGCCGTGAACGGCGCCATCGTGCTCATCGATTTCACGGAGCTCCGGCGAAAGGAAGGAGCCAGCGTCGAGGACGCCCTCGCCCTGGCCGTGAAGGTCCGGACGAGGCCCATTCTGCTGACGACGGCCACGACCATCGCCGGCCTCTTTCCCCTGCTGCTCAGCGAGTCCACGCTCTGGCCGCCGCTGGCTGCCGCGATGATCAGCGGCCTCTTCGTGAGCACGCTGCTGACCCTCGGCGTCATCCCGGCGCTCTACCGTCTACTGTTCCGCGAAGCGACGCCTGAGGGTCCGCCGGCGGCGGCCATGGCGACGGCGCTGCTGGCCCTCGGCATGCTGCTGGCGCCCGGCGCAGCCTCGGCGCAGGCGCCGACGCCAGCGCCGAGCTCCGGGTCCGTCGAAGTCCCGGACTTCGACCTCGAGGCCGTGCTTCGCGGCGACGTGCCCGGAGGGGAAGCCGGCGAGGACGCTCGTGCCACCCGCCTCACAGGCGAGCTCGCGGCCTCGCTCCTCATCGCGCGCTCTCCGGCCATGGACCAGGTCGCGGCCGGTGTCGCGCGCGCCGACGCCGCTGTGCGCGAAGCACGCGTCGCGCTCTTCCCGCGCCTCGATCTGAGCGCGCGCTACACGCGCCTCTCGAACATCGACAACGACCCCATCATCGATCTCGGCTCACAAGCGGCGGGCGCCGTTCCCCTCGTGGAAGACCCGGCGGTAAGGGGCATTCTCGAAGGCCTGCTCCTCACGGACTCGTCCATCGAGGTCTTCCGCAACCAGTACGCCCTGCGCGCCACGGCCAGCTACCCGGTGAGCGACCTCTTCCTGCAGATCCTCCCGGGCTACCGGGCGACGCAGGACGTAAGGGCCGCGGCCGAAGCCCAGGCCACGGTCACCGAGGCCGAGCTTCGCATGCAGGCCAAGGAGACCTTCTACGGCCACGTGCGGGCGCGGAGCCTCTTTGCCGTGGCCGCGCACCGGCGCCTCTTGGCCGCCGACCGGCTCCGGCGCGCCCGCGCGGCCTTCGCCGCCGGACAGGTGCCGGCCGTAGACGTGCGCGTGGCCGAAGCCCTCGACGCGAGCGCGGCCATCGGCGTCAGCAGCGCGCGCGCCGGCGTCGACGCGAGCGCCGAAGCACTGCGCGCGCTCCTCGAACTTCCCGAGGGCCCGCTTCAGGTCGCCGAGGACGTCAACGCGGCTCTCCCTCCACCGCCGGCGCCGCTTCCGGTCCTCGTGGAGCGCGCGCGCGCCGCTCGGCCGGAGGTCCTCGCGCTGAGGGCCGCCGTCGCCGCGAACGCGGGGCAAGCCGACGCCGCCCGCGGGAGCCGCTACCCGAGCCTCGTGCTCGCCGCCGGTGTCGACTACGCCAACCCGAACACGCTCTACGTGCCGCAGCGCGAGCGCTTCGACGCGAGCTGGGACGTCTCGGCAATTCTCCGCTGGTCCCCGAACGACCTCGCCACCGGAGGAGCGCGCCTCGCCGGAGCCGAGGCCCGGCTCGCCACGGCGGAGGCCGACCTGCGGGCGCTGGACCAGGCTATTCGCGTGGAGGTCGCCGACGCCTACGCGCGTTACGAAGCGGCCCGGGAAGCGCGCGAGCTGGCGCGGGCCGGCGTGCTCGCCGCCGAGGCAGCCTTCGAGGCCCGGGAGCGCGCATGGGAGGTCGGCTCCGGCGCCATCGGAGACGTCTTCGATGCCGACGTCGAGCTCACCTCCGCGCGGGTGCAGCAGATCGATGCGGCCATCGAAGCACGCATCGCGCAGGCCCGTCTCGATCGCGCGACCGGCGCCGGCGCGGTTGCCGAGCGATGAGCGCGGCCCTCCTTCGGCAGGCCCAGCGCCTCGACGACCACCTCTCGAGCCACGCCCGACGGCGCGTCGCACTCCACCGCGCGTGGCGCCTGCTCCGCGACGAAGAACCTCTCCCCTCGACCGAAAGAAGAGCCTCATGAACCCGCTACGACTCCTCCTCTCCGCTGTGCTGGCGGCCACCATGCTGCTCCCGCAGGCCAACGCGCAGGACGCGACCCAAGGGCGCATTACCGTTCGCGTGACCGGTGCGGCCCATGGCGAAGGCCGCGTTGGCTGCTCGCTCTGGGCGAGCGACGAGGGATGGCCTTCGGAACTCGGGGGCGCGATGATGCGCCGCTGGGCGACCCTTCGGGACGGAAACGCCACCTGCGTCTTCAACGACGTCCCCGCGGGCACCTATGCCGTGAGCGTGATGCACGACGAGGATGGCAACGGAGTGCTCCGGACCAACGTCATGGGCTTTCCTCGCGAGGGCTGGGGCGTCTCCAAGAACCGGCCGCTCCGCACCTTCGGCGCGCCTCGCTACGACGACTGTAGCTTTACGCATGATTCCGAACGAACGTCCGTACGGATTCGTTTGAACTACCGATGAACGCACACATGTCCTCCGCATCCCGCGCGCTGCTCGGCGCTGCGCTCGGGCTCCTCGCCGGCGGACCGCTCCCCGCGTATGCGCAGGACGGCGACGAAGCGCCCGCGTCGCCAGGCCTCGACCCTCAGACCGCGGGCCCCTTTCTCTGGCTCGAGGCTCTTCGCCACGACGAGCGGCCTCGAAGCCCCATCACGGAACGCACGACGCTGGTCAGCCTCCCGGCGCCGATCAGCTCCGGGCCCCGGCATGGCGTCACGCTGCTGTCGACCTATCGCCGGGATGTGCTGAGGCCGGCGGCGCTCGCCCGCGTCGGCACGCTCGCGACGACGCTCCACGTGCTGGAGCTTGGCCTCCCGGTCACCTTCCGGGCGGCGTCGCGCTGGGCCCTCGAGGTCGACGCGAGGTTGGCCTACGCCAGCGCCTTCGCGGGCCACGGCAGCGACGCCTGGGTACCCGGCGTCCGCGCCGGGGCCACGTGGGTGCCCGGTTCCGAGGCCCTCGCGCTGTCCCTCTCGGTGCTCTACTCGCCGACGGTGCTCGACGGGGTCACGCCCGTGCCGCTCTTCGGGCTCTACTACCGGCCGCAAGATCGGCCCCTTCGCGTGGACATGCTCCTGCCGCGCTACGCGGAGTTCGCGTGGCTTCTCGGAAAGACGCAGCGGGGGGAGCTCTACGGCGCCTTTCATTGGGAGGGCATTGCCTGGAACGTGCCCCTCAACGGCGAGGGCGGGGCCCGCCTGACGCGGCAGGAGGTGCGCCTCGACGTGGGAACGCGCATGCGCCTCCTCGGGCCCATCGGCCTGGAGCTCGGGATTCACTGGGTGCCGCGGCAGAGTCTCTCGCTCGGCAGCGCGCGGGCCCAGGAGAGGCTCCAGTCGGACCTCTCCTTCACCGCTGCTCTCGTGCTCGACAAGGTCCTCGCGGGCCAGGTCGCGTCAGCCGAAGAGCGCCCCTAGGACGCCGTCCAGCCGCTCTCGTAGCCGTTCGTCCTTGGGGACGAA
>JBCCAW010000798.1:0-2019 GCA_039814655.1 Myxococcota bacterium
GCGAGAGCGACGCGCTCTTCGGCCGCATTCACGCGGAGATCAAGGCCACGCCACAGCCGCGGCTCAGCGTCATCCAGGGCGAGCGCCGGGCCCGGAGCGGCGCCGCCGTGGCCTTCGTGGGCATGGCCATCGCCGCGGCCGTCGCGCTGGCCTTCTTCCTGCGGCCGCAAGAGACGCAGGTCGTCACCCCGGAGGCGCCCGGCGAGCCCGCGCCGGCCGACGACCCGACGCACGTGCTCGAGGCGCCGCAGGGCACGGAGATCGTCCAGGTCGACTTCGGCCAGCACACGGGCACCTACTTCGAGGTTCCCGGCGACCGGGGCCAACCGCTCGCCGTGGTGTGGATCAACGAGGACGCGGAGGTGCTGCAATGACCCGTCGCGCGCTCTCGGGCGCCACGCTCGCCCTCGCTTTCGCGCTGACGGCGCTGCCCGCCGACGCGCAGCGCGGCGTCCGGGGCGAGGTCTTCGTGGTGCTGGCCAAGGAGACCCCGGGCACCGTCGACACGCGCCTCGAGGGCATGGCCGCGCTCCGCCGGCCGCCCTTCGACTCCTTCCGGAGCATGGAGCTGCTCCAGCGCCAGCCGATCACGCTCACGGCGGCGTCCAACGAGGACCTCGCGCTCCCCAACGGCCGCACGCTCCGCATCCGCCTCCAGCGGGTGATGCCCGACGGCCGCTACCGGGTGGAGGTGTCCATCAAGCGGCCGACGCAGCCGGACTACCTGCCGCTGCTTCAGGTGATGGCGAGCCCCGGCGACCCCTTCTTCGTGGTCGGCCAAGCGCACGACGGCGGAACGCTGGTCATCGGCATTCGCCTCACGCGCTGAGCGCGGCGTCTGCTAAGCCCCGCCGGTGCGGCGGAGCGACCCGGACACCTATCCCGTAGCCTTCGGCGGACCGGCGCCGCTTCCTGCGCCGGCGGACGCGATCATCGCGGCGCTGGTGCCCCACGTGACGCCGGCGCGCTGGCGCCGCATGCAGGCCGTGGCCGCGGCGCGGAGCTACGCGGTGCAGCCGGTGCTCGAGTCCTTTCACGACCCGCACAACGCCTCGGCGGTGCTCCGGAGCTGCGACGCCTTCGGCATTCAGCGGGTGCACGTCGTGCCCGGCGAAGAGGAGTTCCTGGCCGCGCGCAAGGTCTCCCGCGGCACGGACCGCTGGCTCGAGCTCGTCCGCCACGAGGCCATCGCGACCTGCCTCGGCGGGCTGCGGGAGGCCGGCTTCAAGGTCTTCGTCGCGAGCATGGAAGGCGACGTGCACCCGGCCGAGCTGGCCACGGAGCCCAAGGTGGCCGTGGTCTTCGGCAACGAGCGCAAAGGTCCGAGCCCCAGCGCGCGCGAGCTCGCCGACGGGACCTACGCCGTGCCCATGCGCGGCTTCGTCGAGAGCCTCAACGTGTCCGTGGCCGCGGCCATCACGCTCCAGGCGGTGATGCGCGGCCGCCCCGGCGACCTGAGCGCACACGAACGCCAAGCGCTCGAAGCCCGGTACCTGATGACCACGTTGGCGAGCGCCGAGGCGATCCTCCGCGAGCGCGGCGTGCTGAGCTGACGCGCTAGCGAAGATTGGCGCAGGCCATGGGGCGCGAGGCGTGGCTGCTCCGCCGGAGCGGGCCGAAGCCGCTGCCGCTCCGCAGAGCGAAGAAGGTGAAGTCGTAGAGACGGCAGCTCCCGTCCTCGAGACGCACGGCGATGGCGGCGTCTCGGCGCCGGCCCGTGACCTGCCCGAGCGCGTTGCGCTCCTCGGCCCAGCCGCTCGTGATGCGCAGCGCCTGCACGCGCTCGTCCCAGCCTTGCGCGTCGAAGGTGCGGCGCATGGTGGCCTCGAGGGCCGGGTCCTGCGCCTGCGCGGCGGGCAGGTGCACCCGCGCCGCTTCCGCACGCACGGCCTCCGCGCGCACCGCTGCCGCGCCGCCACGCTGGGCAAGGGTCCCGAGCCAGGACTCGATGGCGCCCGCGGCCGCCCGCACGTCCGGCTCCTCCGGCAGCAGCAACGCTGCGACCTGCCAGCGGGCCGA
>JBCCAW010000155.1:0-11007 GCA_039814655.1 Myxococcota bacterium
ATTTGTTTACCAGGTGATCGTGCACCTGGCGCTCACCTTTGGGTGGGTGTTGTTGCTGGTTTACTGGTCTCTCCCTGTTGGTAGCACCTAATCGCAATTGAATTTTGAAGTCTCTTCCTCCACCGATGCTGGTGATGGAAACCTCGTGCACGGCGGAGCTCATCCAGGACGACCCCGCCGGCATCGGCATGGCCGCGGGGCTGCCCGTGCCCGTGGTGCCCATCGAGCTCTCGGCGTATCAGCGCAAGGAGAACTGGGGCGCGGCGGAGACCTTCTACCAGCTCGTGCGTGCGTGCATGACGCCGCGCATCGAGGCCGGCGCGCAGCGCCCGGAGCCCCCGAATGGCTCGCGGCGGCCCCGCTGCAACCTGCTCGGGCCCACGGCGCTCGGCTTCCGGCACCGCGACGACCTCATCGAGGTGCAGCGTCTCCTCGCGCGCCTCGGCGTCGACGTGAACGTCATCGCGCCGCTCGGCGCTCGCCCGGCGGACCTGCAGCGCCTCGGGGACGCGGACTTCAACGTCGTGCTCTACCCGGAGACCGGCGAGCTCGCGGCCCGCTGGCTCGAGCGGAAGCTCGGCCAGCCCATGGTCACCACCGTGCCCATCGGCGTGGGCGCCACGCGCGCCTTCGTGAAGGAGGTGGCCGAGCTCGCGGGGGTCGACGCGAGCGCCGCCCTCGACGAGGCCGAGCTCCGCCTTCCCTGGTACTCGCGCTCCATCGACTCGACCTACCTCACGGGCAAGCGCGTCTTCGTATTCGGCGACGCCACGCACGCCGTGGCCGCCGCCCACGTGGCGCAGGACGAGCTCGGCTTCGAGGTCGTGGGCCTCGGCACCTACGCCCGCGAGCAGGCGCGCTCGGTGCGCACCGCCGCCAAGAAGCTCGGCCTCGAGGCGCTCATCACCGAAGACCACCTCGAGGTCGAAGACGCCATCGTGGCGCTGCAGCCCGAGCTGGTGCTGGGCACGCAGATGGAGCGGCACATCGCCAAGCGCCTCGGCGTGCCCTGCGCGGTGATCAGCGCGCCCGTGCACGTGCACGACTACCCGGCCCGCTACTCGCCGCAGATGGGCTTCGAGGGCGCCAACGTGCTCTTCGATACCTGGGTGCACCCGCTGATGATGGGCCTCGAGGAGCACCTGCTCGCGATGTTCCGTGAGGACTTCGAGTTCCACGACGAGGCTCCGCCTTCGCACCTCGGCGGTCATGGCGGTGCCGGAGACGAGCGCGCCGCACCGGCGGAAGCGCCCGCGGCTCCCGTCAGCGTCGAGGCGCCCGCCGTGAGCGCGCCGCCGCTCTCCTTTTCCGAGCCAACCTGGAGCCTCGACGCGGAGAAGGAACTCAAGAAGATCCCCTTCTTCGTCCGCGGCAAGGCGCGGCGAAACACCGAGGCCTACGCCAAGGAGCGCGGCGCCCGGAAGATCACGCTGGAGACCCTCTATGAGGCGAAGGCGCACTACGGCCGCTGAGCTCGCCGGCGCGCCGATTCCGGTGCGGGTGGTGATCCTCACCCTCGACCAGCACGTCGAGGGCGCGATTGCGCGCGTGCGGGCCGCCCTCGCGAGCGAGCTGCCGGGCCTCGATCTCCGCCTGCACGCGGCGACGAGCTTCCGCGACGCGGCGGCCGCCGAGGCCTGCCGCGCGGACATCGCCGAGGCAGACATCGTCTTCGCGAACATGCTCTTCGTGGACGAGC
Source organism: Myxococcota bacterium (assembly GCA_039814655.1). GTDB lineage: Bacteria > Myxococcota_A > Polyangia > Polyangiales > Houyiibacteriaceae > CALCTH01. Next base: position 1,700 of record JBCCAW010000155.1, read on the forward strand.
ACGTGCGCGCGGTGCTCCCGGCCCTCGAGGCCCGTCGCGACGCCTGCGACGCGATGGTCTGCGCCATGTCCTCCGGCGAGGTCATGCGCCTCACGCGCATGGGCGACTTCGAGATGAAGGGGTCGAAGAAGGGCCTCGGGCTGCTGAAGAAGCTTCGCGGCAAGAAGAAGAGCAAGGGCAGCGACGGCGGCGCAGCGCAGCTCGCCATGCTTCGCCGGCTCCCGAAGCTGCTCGCGCTCATTCCCGGCACGGCGCAGGACCTGCGGGCCTACTTCCTGACGCTCTCCTACTGGCTCTCGGGCTCCACGGAGAACCTCGCGAACCTCGTTCGGCTCCTGGTGAACCGCTACGCCGACGGCCCGCGGCAGGCCCTGCGCGGCACGCTCGAGCCCGGCGCGCCGGTGATCTACCCGGACGTCGGCCTCTACCATCCGGCCTTCGCTCCTCGCATCACCGAGGACCCCAGCGATCTGCCGGCGCCGGCCGCGCCCATCGCCACCGTGGGCCTGCTGGTGATGCGCTCCTACGTGCTCGCCGGCGACACGGGGCACTACGACCGGGTCATCGAGGCCTTCGAGGCGCGCGGGCTCCGCGTGCTGCCGGCCTTCGCGAGCGGCCTCGACAACCGGCCGGCCATCGAGCGCTTCTTCGCGCCGGAGGGCGAGACGCGCATCGACGCGCTCGTGTCCCTCACGGGCTTTTCCCTGGTCGGCGGACCGGCCTTCAACGACGCGCGCGCGGCCGAAGAGCTGCTCGCGCGCCTCGACGTGCCCTACGTCGCGGCGCAGCCGCTCGAGTTCCAGAGCGTCGAGCAGTGGAAGGCCGGGAGCCAAGGCCTCACGCCCATCGAGGCGACGATCATGGTCGCCATCCCCGAGCTCGACGGAGCGACGGGGCCCATGGTGTACGGCGGGCGCGAAGAGGCCTCGGTGGGCGGCGAGGAGTCGCTCGCGGCCAGCGCGTCCGCTTCGGGCGCCGACGCCGCCGCACCGGTCGCCACCATGGTCGGCATCGAAGAGCGCATCGCGCGCCTTGGCGACCGCGTGGCGCGCCTCGTGCGGCTCCGGACGACGCCGGCCGCCGAACGCCGCGTGGCCGTGGTGCTCTTCAACTTCCCGCCGAACGCCGGCGCGACGGGCACGGCCGCGTACCTCTCCGTGTTTCAGTCGCTGCACCGGACCCTTCGGGCGCTGCACGACGACGGCTACACCGTGGAGGTCCCGGAGAGCGTGGAGGCGCTCGAGGCGGCGCTGCTCCAGGGCAACGCCGCGCGCTACGGCACGGACGCCAACGTGCTCACGGTGCTCGACACGGAAGAGCACGTGCGCCGCACGCCGTTCCTCGCCGAGATCGAGGCCACCTGGGGCGGCGCGCCGGGCACGCAGCTCTCCGACGGGCGCGGCATCTTCGTGCTCGGCGCCCAGTTCGGGAACGTGATGGTGGGCGTGCAGCCGGGCTTCGGCTTCGAGGGCGACCCCATGCGCCTCCTGCACGCCAAGGGCCTCGCGCCGACGCACGCCTTCGCGGCCTTCTACCGCTACCTGCGCGACGGCTTCGAGGCCGACGCGGTGCTCCACTTCGGCACGCACGGCGCCCTCGAGTTCCTCCCGGGCAAGCAGGTGGGGCTTTCCGGCCAGTGCTGGCCGGACCGGTTCATCGGCGACCTGCCGAACGTCTACCTCTACGCCTCGAACAACCCCTCCGAGGGCGCGCTCGCCAAGCGCCGCGCCGCGGCGACGCTGGTGAGCTACCTGACGCCGCCGGTCACCAAGGCGGGCCTCTACCAGGGGCTCCAGGAGCTGCGCGGCTCGCTGCGACGCCTCCGCGCGCTGCCGCCCGGCGACGAAGAGCGCGCCCGGCTCCTCCCGGCGGTGCAGGCCGAAGCCGCGGCCCTCGAGCTCGCGCCCGCGGAGCCCGCCTGGACCGAGGAGGACGGGCACGCGCTGGCCAAGCTCGGCGCAGATCTGCAGGAGCTCGAGGAGACGCTCATCCCCTGCGGGCTGCACGTGCTCGGTGAGGGCATGCCCGAGCCCGCGCGCCGCGACTACCTCGCCGCCATCGCCGGCGCGGAGCCCGGCGACGTGCTCCCGGACGCGACGCTCGACGCCCTCGCCGCCGGCGCCACGCCCAAGGCCGCGCTTCGGGCGGGCGGCGTGCCGCGAAAGGACGCCGCGCTGGCTCGGGTGACGCAGCTCGCGGCCACCAACGCGCTCCTGAGCGAAAGCCAGGAGATCGACGCGCTGCTCCGGGCACTCCGCGGCGGGTTCATTCGCCCGGCGCCCGGCGGCGACCTGCTCCGGAACCCCGAGGTGCTCCCGACCGGGCGCAACGTGCACGGCTTCGACCCCTTCGCCATCCCGAGCCGCTACGCGCTCGCGGACGGCGCGCGGCAGGCCGAGCGGCTGCTCATGACGCACCGCGAGGCCACCGGCTCGCTCCCGCGCTCCGTCGCGCTGGTGCTCTGGGGCGCGGACAACCTGAAGAGCGGCGGCGGGCCCATCGGCCAGGCGCTGGCCCTGCTCGGCGCCCGGCCGCGCTTCGACGCCTACGGTCGCCTCTGCGGCGCCGAGGTCATCCCCCTGGACGAGCTCAACCGGCCCCGCATCGACGTGCTCATCACCCTGAGCGGCATCTTCCGCGACCTGCTCCCCTTGCAGACGCGGCTCCTCGCGGAGGCGGCGCTGCTCGCGGCGCAGGCGGACGAGCCCCGGGAGATGAACTTTCTCCGGGACCACGCCCTCGCCTACCAGGAAAAGACGGGCTGCGACCTGGCCACGGCGGCGCTCCGGGTCTTCAGCAACGCCGAAGGCGCCTACGGCGCGAACGTCAACGCGCTCGTCGACGGCGGCACCTGGCAGGACGAAGACGAGCTCGGCGACGCCTACGCGGCGCGGAAGAGCTTCGCCTACGGCGCGGACGGCCAGCCGGTGCAGCAGAAGGCGCTCCTCGAGAGCGTGCTCGCGGGCGTGGACCTGGCCTACCAGAACCTCGAGTCCCTCGAGCTCGGCGTCACGACCATCGACCACTACTTCGACACGCTCGGGGGCATTGGCCAGGCGGCGCGGAAGGCGCGGCGGACGACGTCCGGCGTCGACGCGGCGCTGCCCGTCTACATCGGCGACCAGACCCGCTCGGACGGCGAAGTGCGCACGCTCGGCGAGCAGGTGGCCCTCGAAAGCCGTACGCGCTCGCTGAACCCGAAGTGGGCCGAGTCCATGCTCGAGCACGGCTCCGAGGGCGTCCGGCAGATCGAGGCGCAGGTCACCAACACGCTCGGCTGGTCGGCGACCACGGGTCAGGTCGATCCCTGGGTCTACCGGGAGCTCACCAAGACCTACGTGCTCGACGAAGCCATGCGGCGGCGCCTCGCGGAGCTGAATCCAAAGGCTTCCCTGAAGCTGGCCGGGCGTCTCCTCGAGGCGTCCGAGCGCAGCTACTGGGCGCCTGACGCCGAGATGCTGGCGGCCCTCGAGGCCGCCGGAGATGAGCTCGAGGACCAGCTCGAAGGGCTGGGAGCCGAGGAGACGGCGACGCCGACGCGCGACCGGGGCGCGGCATGACGCAGAGGACCAAACGATGACGCTGATTCAAATCTCGAAGCGCGACGAACCGGGCGACGGCGAAGGCAGCGTGCAGTTTCACGCCTCGACGCCGCAGACCATTCAGGGCGCGAAGGTGTTCGCGGTCTACGGCAAGGGCGGCATCGGCAAGAGCACGACCTCGTCGAACCTCTCCGTGGCCTTCTCGAATCTCGGCAAGCGCGTGCTCCAGATCGGCTGCGACCCGAAGCACGACTCGACCTTCACGCTGACCAAGCGGCTCCAGCCCACGGTCATCGACGTGCTCAAGGAGTGCGACTTTCACGGCGAGGAGCTGCGCCCCGAGGACTTCGTGGTCGAGGGGTATGGCGGCGTGATGTGCGTGGAGGCCGGTGGGCCTCCCGCGGGCACGGGCTGCGGCGGCTACGTGGTCGGGCAGACGGTGAAGCTCCTCAAGGAGCATCACCTCCTCGAGGACACGGACGTCGTCATCTTCGACGTGCTCGGCGACGTGGTCTGCGGCGGCTTCGCGGCCCCGCTTCAGCATGCGCAGCGCGCGCTCATCGTCGCCGCGAACGACTTCGACTCGATCTTCGCGATGAACCGCATCGTGCAGGCCATCGAGGCCAAGGCGAAGAACTACCAGGTGCGCCTCGGCGGCGTCATCGCGAACCGCTCCGAGGACACGGACCAGATCGACCGCTACTCCGAGGCCGCGGGGCTGAGGCGCCTGGCGCACATTCCTTCGCTGGACGTCATCCGCCGGAGCCGGCTCAAGAAGGCGACGCTCTTCGAGATGGAGCCCTCGCCGGAGCTCGAGGCCGTGCAGCACGAGTACCTCCGCCTCGCCGCCGAGCTCTACGCCGGCGTCGACGCCCTCGATCCGTCGCACATGGAAGACCGCGAGATCTTCGACTTCCTGGGATTCGAGTAGAAGCCATGACGACCACCACCACCGCCCGCGAAACGCCCACGCGCTACGACGCGCGCCGGAACCAGCTCGAGGAGTACTTCGACCGCACCGCGGCCGACGCCTGGGCGGCGCTCACGAGCGACGCGCCGGTCTCGAAGATCCGCGCCACCGTTCGCGCGGGCCGGGACCGCATGCGCGCGCTGCTTTTGTCCTACCTGCCGGAGGATCTCCGGGGCCAGCGCGTGCTCGACGCGGGCTGCGGCACCGGCGCGCTCGCGCAGGAGGCGGCGCTTCGCGGCGCCGAGGTGGTCGCCGTGGACATCTCGCCCACGCTCGTGACGCTGGCTCGCGAGCGCGTGCAGCTCCCGGAGGGCGCCGGGAGCGTGCGCTTCGAGGTCGGCGACATGACCGACGTGGGCCTCGGCCGCTTCGACTGGATCGTCGCCATGGATTCGCTGATCCACTACGAGGCCGACGACCTCGAGGAGCTCATCGTGCGCCTCGCGGTGCGCGCCGGGCGTGGCTTCGCCTTCACCTTCGCGCCGCGGACGCCGCTCCTGGCGGCCATGCATACCGTCGGCAAGGCCTTCCCGCGCGGCAACCGCAGCCCGGACATCGTGCCCATCTCGCCCAAGGGCATCCGGAAGCGCCTCGAAGCGCGCGACGACCTCGCGCTCACCGTCGGGCGCTCGGAGCGCATCGAAAGCGGCTTCTACACGTCGCAGACGCTGGAGCTCGTCCGCCCGTGACGAAGCGCGGCGAGAGCGACGGTCGTCCGACCTCGATGGTGGAGCTGTGGCGGACCCTCGGACCGAAGGCCTTGCCCTTCGCCGACGCGGCGTCCGATGCGCTTCCCCTCGGGCGCCTGCTCCGTCTCTCGCTCTTTCAGGTCTCCGTCGGCCTGGTGCTCGTGCTGCTCAACGGGACCATCAACCGGGTGATGATCGTCGAGCTCGGCATTCCCGCGTGGAAGGTGGCCGGCCTCGTCGCCCTTCCCATCCTCTTCGCGCCGGCGCGGGCGCTCATCGGCTACCGCTCGGACGCCTACCGCTCGGCGCTCGGCTGGCGCCGCGTGCCCTTCCTCTGGCTTGGCTCGATCATCCAGTTCGGGGGCCTGGCCATCCTGCCCTTCGCGCTGATGCTCCTCACCGGCGAGGCGAAGAACGCCCCGGAGCATCTCGGCCCCATCGCCGCGGCGGCGGCGTTTTTGCTCATCGGCGTCGGCATGCACACGGTGCAGACCGCGGGCCTCGCGCTGGCCACGGACATCGCGCCGGAGGACACGCGGCCCCGGGTCGTGGCGCTGCTCTACGTGATGCTCCTCGTCGGCATGGTGGGCGCTTCGCTCTTCTTCGGCGCCTTCCTCGAGCCCTTCGGCTACGAGCGCCTGGTCCAGGTCATTCAGAGCGCGGCGGTCATCACGCTGCTCTGCAACCTGGTGGCGCTCTGGAAGCAGGAGCAGCGCGGCCAATACCGGAAGGACGCGCCCAAGGAGCCGCCCTTCCGCGAGGCCTTCGGGGCGCTGCTCGGGCAGCGGCGCACCTCCCGGCTCCTCTGCGCCGTGGGCCTCGGCGGCGCCGCCTTCAGCATGCAGGACATCCTGCTCGAGCCCTACGGCGGCGAGATGCTCGGCATGAGCGTGGCCGGCACCACGGCGCTCACGGCGCTGATGGCCGGCGGCACGCTCGTGGGCCTCTTCATCGCGTCGCGGAAAATCGGCCAGGGCATGGACGCGAATCGCCTCGCGGCCTTCGGCGTGCTCCTCGGCATCTTCGGGTTCTCCGCGGTGATCTTCGCCGCGCCGATTCGCTCCGTGCGGCTCTTTCAGGCCGGTACCGCGGTCATCGGCTTCGGCGGCGGCTGGTTCAGCGTCGGCACGCTCATCGCGTCCATGGCCGCCTCCGAAGGCGGAAAGAGCGGCGTGGTCATCGGCGCCTGGGGCGCCGTGCAGGCGACGGTGGCCGGCCTGGGCATCGCCCTTGGCGGTGCGCTCCGCGACGCCATCCAGTCACTCGCCCTCGGCGGCGACCTCGGCCCGGGTTTGGCCGAGGCCTACGTGGGCTACAGCTTCGTCTATCACATTGAAATCGCACTTCTTTTCGGGACCCTCGTGGCCATCGGCCCCCTCGCTGTCGCCGGCGAACGGGGTCCGGCCCGCTTCGGTCTCGCCGAGCTGCCCGGCTGAGCTCAACCCTGCCAACCCGTACCTCGAGAGCCGCTTCACATGATCACCGAACACATCGATTTCGCGCAGGTCGTTCTCTATCTGTTCTGGGCGTTTTTCATCGGACTCATCTACTGGATCCGAAAGGAAGACCGCCGTGAGGGCTACCCCCTCGAAGCGGACTCGCCGAAGCGCATCGGCCGGACCACGAACTTGCTCTTCGCCAAGGCGAAGACCTACCTGCGCCCGGACGGCAGTACCTACTCGGCGCCGAACTTCTCACGGGACGAGCGGGAGTTCCCGCTCCAGCGCGTCGCGCCCGCCAACGGCTACCCGAGCGAGCCCGTGGGCGACCCCATGCTCGCTGGCGTGGGCCCGAGCGCCTTCGCCGCCCGCGAAGCCCACGTGGAGCTGCTCATCGACGGCCGCGACCAGATCGTGCCCATGCGCGTCGACGAAGGCTACGAGGTCGTCGGCGGCGGCGACGTGCGCGGCTGGCCCGTGGTGGGCGCCGACGGCGAACAGGCCGGGACCATCAAGGACATCTGGGTGGACCGCGCGGACATGCTCGTGCGCTACCTGGAGTTCGAGCTCAGCGAAGCCGCCGGCGGAAACGAAGCCGGCTCGCGGCGCCTCGTGCCCATCCAGATGGGCCTCGTGCGTCGCAAGCGCGAGTGCTTCGAGGTCGAAGCCATGCGCATCGACCAGTTCGTGCACGTACCGACGCTCTCGGACCCGGTGCGCGCCACCCTCGATGAGGAAGAGCGCATCGGCGCCTACTACGCCGGCGCGCGCCTCTACGCGACGAAGTCCATGCGGGAGCCTTTGGTGTGACGGATCATCCGGATTTCGAGCCCGTGCACGGGCTCCCGAAGCGCTTGCCGCCGGGGGAAGAGGTGCTCTGGCAGGGGCGCCCGAGCTGGCGGTCTCTGGCGCAGCAGGTCTTTCGCCTGCGCTGGCTGACCTTTTACTTCGCGCTCCTCGTGGTCGCGCGCATCGCCGTGGCCGTGGGCGAAAACCAGGGCGAGCTCGGGGGCCAGCACGTGGGGCACATGATCGTGCTCTTCGGTGGCTGCCTCGCGCTCCTGGCCTTCATCGGCTGGCTGCACGCGCAGGTGACCGTCTACACGATCACCAACCGGCGCATCGTGATGCGCATCGGCGTGGCGCTCTCGCTGCACCTCAACCTGCCCTTCAAGCGCCTCGCCGCCGCGGACTTGACGCTTCGGAAGCCCGGCGACGGCGACGTGGTGCTCCGGCTCACGGAACCGGAGAGCGTGCGCTGGATGATGCTCTGGCCCCACGCGCGTGGTGTGGTCGCGGCGCGGCCGGCGCTTCGTAGCCTGCGCGAGCCGGAGAAGGTGGCGGGCATTCTCAAGGACGCGGTGGCGGCCTGGGCCGAGCTCGACGAGGGCACCGTGGAGGTCGCGCGCCGCGCGGAATCGTCCGAGCCCGCGGCTCCGGAGCAGGCGGCGCCCGAGCGCACGCCGGTCACGAGCGGGCTTCCCACGGGCGGTCAGCTCCAGGCTGAGCTCGGAGGCTGAGCCATGGCCCACCACGACGACATCATCGTCCCGAAGCCGGCGCTCATCGCCACGGGCGTGCTGATGCTCGCGAGCATGGTCATCGCGGGCACGGCTCGGAGCGCCAACCTCGAGGCCGCGGCGCGCGAGCCGCTTCCGCCGCCGGAGACCGCCCTCTACCTCACGTTCGGGGAGCAGGAGGACGGGACCCTGCAGGTGGAGCGCTCGGACGGCACGACGCTCATCGTGCCGCCCGCGAGCCAAGGCTTCGTCGGCGGTGTGCTCCGTACCTTTCGCCGCGTCCGGGAGCGCGCGCAGAAGGACGTGAACGCTCCCCTCGCGCTCGGCCTCTACCGCAGCGGCGCCCTGGTGCTCTCGGACCCGGAGACCGGCGAGCGCATCGAGCTCGACTCCTTCGGGCCCACCAACCGCCGGGCCTTTGCCCAGCTCTTCGACGGTCCGGGCCAGCGAAGCGCGCCCGGACCCGCGGCGGAGGCGACGCGATGAGCCGCTTCTTCCCGCATTCCTTCGAGGTGCCGTGCACGCTGCGCGTCGCCCACACCATGGACGAGTTCACGGCCAACGTGGAGCTCGACGGCGTGGACCCGGAGCCCGGCGACAGCGTGCTCGTGCACGGCGAGGCGCCCTCGCTTCGTTTCGGCGACGTCCTCGTCGAGCGCCGCCAGGCCACGGTGCGCCGCGCCGGCTGGTTCGAGCGCACCTGGACCCGCCTCACCGGAGACTTCGAATGCCTCGATCTGCTCGAGGTCAGCTTCACGGACAGGAGAACGCTATGACCACCGCGACGACCCCGCTGGCGGCAGCGCCGCCCAACGACACCACGCGCATGGCCGTGGAGACCACCGCGCTCAGCCCGCGCTTCTACACGACGGACGTGAAGGGCATGAACGCCCTCGACATCGAGAGCGTGCGCGAAGAGTGGGACGTGCTCATGGCCGAGTTCGCCGCGGACAAGAACTTCGGTCATTTCAAGCGCAACGACGATTGGGAGGTCGACCCCTCCTTGCTCTCGCCGGAGCTCCGGCAGGAGCTGGTCGACTTCATGGTCAGCTCCTTGACCGCGGAGTTCTCCGGGTGCGTGCTCTACGCCGAGCTCCACAAAAAGGGCTTCAACCCGGACATGAAGATGCTCTTCAAGTACCTGGCGC
>JBCCAW010000199.1:0-9427 GCA_039814655.1 Myxococcota bacterium
CGACCCGGCCCGCGACGACCCGGCCCGCGACGATCCGGCCCGCGACGATCCGGCCCGCGACGATCTGTGCGACGGCGAAGGCGTCTGCGCCCTCGTCGCCATGATGGAGGGCGACCCCGGGCGCCTCGCCTACGCGACGGAGGTCAAGCGCCGCACCGAGGCGCTCTTCGAGGAGGTGCGTCCACCCGACGCGCCGGACGCGCTCCGCATGGTCGTCAGCGGGCGCTACCGGAACGCGCCGCTCACGCAGGCCGGCGTCGCCGAAGACCTCGGCCGCGTGACGTGGATCGGCGGCGTGCTCGTCTTGCTGCTGGTGCTCGTGCAGCTCCGCACGCTCCGGGCCCTGGTCGTGGTCTTCGTGCCGCTGCTCATCGGCCTCGCGGCCAGCCTCGGCGCCATCGGGGCGCTCTACCCGAGCCTGAACCTCCTCAGCGCCTTCACGCTGGCCATTCTCTTTGGTCTCGGTATCGACTTCGGTCTGCACCTGACGACGGCCTACGGGGAGCGGCGCGACGCGGGCCTCGCGCCGGAGCCCGCGCTCGCCGAAGCCCTCGCAGAGCTCGGCCGCTCCCTCCTCGTCGCCGGCCTGACCACCGGGGCGGCCTTCGCCGCGCTCGCCGCGGCGGAGCTCCGGGCCTTTGGGGAGATGGGCGTGCTCGCCGCCGTCGGCATCTTCCTGAGCCTCGCGGGGTTTTTGGCGTTTCTCCCGCCGCTGGTGCTGCTGCTGCACCGGCTCGTTCCCGAGCGGGGCCGGTGGCTGCCGCGCGTGACCGGGGCCCCCGGTCCCCCGCGACGTACGCTCGCGCGGCGCCTGGCCCTCGGCCTCGGCGCGCTGCTCGTGCTCCTGGCCCTGCCGGGCCGGGACATCGCCCTCGAGCGCGACTTTCGGAAGCTCTCGCCGCCGGGCCTGAGCCACGGCATCTCGACGGAGGGCGCGGTAAAGTCCGGGGGCTCGCTCACCGTGCATCTCCTCGCGGACGATGCCGCGCTGCTGCGGGACCTCGATGACGTGCAGGCCGAGGCCGACGCGCTCGCCGGGAGCCCCTCGCTGCTGCTCCTGCCCGAGAACCTCGTGCCGCCGCCGAGCGAGGCCCGGGACACGGCGCTCGAGCGCTTGAAGGAGGCCCTCGAGCGCGCCGCGCGCCGGGCCGAGGGCGAGGACCGGGACACCGTCGCGCGCTTTCAGCGTCTGGCCTCGGCCGAGGCGCCCACGCCGGACACGCTCCCGCCCTGGCTCGGCGACGGGCTCCGGGAGGAAGACGGCACCTTCGGCCGCGCCGCGACGCTTCAGCTCAAGCTCCGCGGCGTCGACGGTGCGGCCATGGAGCGCCTCGCCGGCGCCCTCGAGGGCTGGCGGGACGCGCACCCCGGGGTGGCCTTCGCGAGCCCCGACGCCGTGCTCGGGGAGATCCTCCCGGCGCTGCGTCGCGACGCGCCGCGGCTGGTGCTGCTCGCGCTCCTCGGCCTGCTCTTCGCCACGGGCGTCGTCGGCCGTTCGGCGCGCCGAAGCTTCCTCGTCATCGCCCCCGTCGCCCTCGGCATGGGGGCCGCGCTCGGCCTCGCCACGCTTCTTGGCTGGAACCTGCACCTCTACAACGTGCTCGTCTTGCCCATCGCCTTCGGCATCGGCGTCGACGGGGCCGTGTACGTCGCAGCCTCCATGCTCGACGGGCCGCCGGAGGACCGGGACCGGCGCTTCCGGACCACGGTGCGCGCCGTGCTCGGCGCCACGCTCACCACCATGGCGGCCTTCGGCAGCCTCATGGTGGCCTCGAACCCGGGCATCGCGGACCTCGGGCGGCTGGCGCTGCTCACCATCGGCGCCTGCCTCCTGACCAACCTGCTCTGGCTCCCGGCCCTCGTTGGGGCCCTCGGGACCGGCCAGCTTTCCGAGGAACGTTCGCCGAACTCAGGCGACTGAGCCTCCGAGCCGGTTGGTTTCTCTGCTCCCGAGCATAGGCAACCGAGCGAAAGCACACAGAAAACGCCTGTGACCCATCGTCACGGCTGTGAATCGAGCGCCTCGCCTGCGCAGCCGCTGCGCGGCCCGGCGGACCCCGGGTCGCGGCGCGACCCCCGAAATCCCGTGTTTTTTGGCCGATCGGCCGGAATTGGCACCAAGCTTGCCCTCAGCGGCCCCGTGGCGCCGGCCACGTTGGAGCGCCCCATGTCATCCCGAAGCCCCGAAGCCCCGAAGCGCCTGGTGCTGGTGAGCGATCACCTTCGCATTCCCTACGCCAACGGTTCGTCCTTCGCGTCCCAGTGGCTCGTTCGGGCCCTCGGCGCCCGGGGCACGGACGTGACCGTGGTCGGGCCGGACGATCCCCTGGCCACCGCCGCGGACTACCCGCCGCGCTACGTGGCCATGCCCTCGCTGCCCTTCCGCGCCGTGCCCGGGGTGCACCTGGCGCTGCCGTCGAAGACGGCGCTCCGGGAGATCGCCCGGAGCGAGCCCGAGGCGGTCATCGCGCAGGCGGCCACGGCGCTCCTCGACGTCGGCGTCTGGCTCCGCGAGCAGCACGGCGTGCCGATGCTGAGCGTGAACACGCTCCATCTCCCGAGCGCCTACAACGCGGCGCTCCCGGCGTTCCTCGACAAGCGGGCGACGGTGCGCCTGGCGCTCGAGAAGACCGTCATCGCGCTCGGCGAGTCGCAGAGCGTGGACGCCTACAACCGCGGCGACGGCCTCGTGGTGCTCAGCTCGGGCCTCGCCCAGTACTGGCGGGACCGGGGCCTGAAGGTCCCGGCGCACGTGATTCCCCGGGCCATCGATCCCAGCCACTTCCACCGTCCCGTCGGCGCGGACCCCTTCCCGGCGCTCGGGGACGCACCGCGCGGCGGCCGGCTGCTTTGCGTGTGCCGCCACGTCCGGGAGAAGAGCCTCCATCGCCTCCTCGACACGGTGGCGAAGCACGTCTTCCCGAAGCACGCCGAGGCCACGCTCACGCTCGTGGGCGATGGGGCCGAGCGACCGGAGCTGACGGCGCAGGCCGAGCGACTCGGCGTGGCCGAGCGCGTCTTCTTTCCCGGCGAGCAGAGTCGCGACACGCTCGTCGACTGGTACGGGCACGCGGACCTCTTCCTCTACATGTCCCTCAGCGAGACCTACGGGCAGGTGGTCACCGAGGCGCTCTGGAACGGCTTGCCCGCGGTGGCCTTGGACGACGGCATGGGCGTGCGGGACCAGATCGCGCCCGGTCACGACGGCGAACTCGTCGCCCCGGGCACCAGCCGGCGTGAACAGGACGAGGCGGATGCGGCCTTCGGCGCCCACGTCGTCCGGCTCCTCGCGGCGCCCGACATGCGGATGCGTTACGCCGCCGAAGCGGCGCGCCGGGCGCGCTTCCGCGCCGACCCCTCGCGCGTGGCCGACCGCTGGGTGAAGGTGCTCGGCGAAGCCCGCGCCCATCGCGACGCGAACCCCCAGCCGCGGCCGAGCGAGGTGCCACTCTTGGCGCGCTGGGCTGGCGTGCACGGCGTCGCCTTCGGCGTCGGGCTGCTCCGGGCGCCGCAGCACCCGAAGAGCTCCGCCCGCGTGCCCGGATGGGACGTCACGCCCGATCCGCGCACGCTGAGCGGCGAAGACGAGGTGCCCCCACGCCCGCGGACCGGACCGCTCGCCCAGGCCTGAGACTGGGGACCACGGTCCCCGCTCCTGGTCTTGCGCCACCGCGAATGGAGTCGCTAGACCCCGCCGAGGGCGGCATGCGCGAGCGCCGGCCTGCATAAAGCGTCGTGATTTCAACCCGTAGAGCGGTTGTCGCACAACCGGCACGGGACTTGCATGACCGCGGCCCATGCAGAAGCTCGCGTTTGTCCTTCTCCTGGGGCTCGGTCTCGTCGCCTGTGCGGCCCAGGATCCTTCGGCGGCGGATAACCCCGCCGGCGTCGAAGTCGCCATCGACCGCCCCCTCACGCTGGAAGACGACGTGCGCGTACTCGAGGACGAGGGCGCGCTCCGGGACGTGCTCCTGCGCGAGGACGGCCGGCTGCGCTTCGTCTTCGAGCCCGGTGAGGTGCCGGCGCTCGCCGAGGGCACCGTGCTGGTGGGCTCCGTGGGCGAGGGCTTCATGGGCCGCGTCGAAAGCGCGACGGCGGACGGAGACGACGCGCTCCTCGTGGACCTGACGCCGGTAGGCCTCGACGAGGTGGTTGCGGACGGCGCCTTCCGCGTGTCCCTCGCGCCCGATGGCGAGGCCTTCGAGGCCGTCAACGACGTCGGCCGGTCGACGAGCCCCCTTGGGCGGAGCTTCGACCTGGTGCCGACCACGCTCCTCGACGGCAGCGTGTTTTGCGAGGGCGTCGGCGCCATCGACGTGTCCTTCGAGCCCACCTTCGAGACCCGTGGGCTCGAGACCGAGCTCATCTTCGAGCGCCGGGGCCTCCTGGGCGTCCAGCGCGCGGGCGTGGAGGTGAGCGGCGGTGCCACCGTAACGCTGACCGTGACGACGCGCGGCGAGCTCGATGCGCGCTGCGTCGCGGACATCATCGAGGCCATCAACACGCAGTTCGGCACGCGTATCGGCGCCCGCGAGTGGAGCGTCCGCTTCCGCGTCGGGCCTCTTCCGCTGCGCGCGCGGCTCCGCGTGAACCCCATCTTCACGGCCAACGCCTCGATGACCGTCGAGCCCTCCGAGGTGGTCGCGGCCTTCCAGGCGTCCGCGGACCTCACCGTCGCCGCGGTGTACGAGCGCGGCAGCGGCATCGGCGTCGACACGGACCTCGACCGGCGGTCCGCCTTCGGGATGGACCAGAGCGAGGGCGGCTACGTGGCCGGCGAGATCAACGCCAACGCCGGCTTCTACGTCGAGGCCGAGGTCAGCGGCCTCGAGCTTCCCTCGGCGGGCGCCGAACTCGACGCGGGCGCGAGCTTCCGCTCCGACGACCTCGCCTGCACCTACGGCTGGGAGGCCTTCGTCGCCGGTCGCGCCTGGCTTCGTGGTCCCCTCGGCGTGGACCTCGGCTTCTTCAGCCGCACCTTCGCCACCCTCGACGAGAGCGTCGGCTTCCGTCGCGAGGCGGCGGGCGCGGGCGATGTGCCGCTGCCCTACTGCGATCCGGACGCGGACGACGGCCCGCTCCTCCCGACGCCGGGCACCGGCGGCGGGGACGGCGGGGACGGCGGCGGCGTTCCCGGGATCCCCGGCGGCCCCGGCGGCGACACGGGCGGAGACCCCTGCAGCGGCTTGACGACCTGCGACGAGTGCAACGGACGCGCAGGCTGCGGCTTCTGCGGCGCCACTGGGGCGTGCATTCGCGACCGGGACCAGGCGGCCGAGTGCCCGGACGAGCAGGATTGGTTCGGGAGCCGCTCGAGCTGCATCGACTGCAGCGGCTACACCGATTGCGGCAGCTGCAACACGGACGGCTTCTGCGGCTGGTGCGCGAGCACCGGGACGTGCCTGAACGCCGCGAGCGGTCGTCCCATCGCCTGCGAGCCCATCAACTGGTCGACGGCCGTCGCGAGCTGCGGCGGCTGAGCCGGCGCGGCCCGAGGCTCAGAGCGGAAGCGCGTCGAGGGCGAAGACGAAGATCACCAGGTCGAAGCCGGTCAAGAAGAGGAAGCCGCCGAGCCAGAGCCAGCGGTTCGGGACCCGCGCGCGGAGCCCATCGATGAGCCCGCGGCTGCGGCCGCTGAGCACCGGGAACGACGTGTCGTGCGTCGCATGGTGGTCCTGGTGCGTGCGCGGCGGGACGAGGATGCCGACACCCTGGAGGCGCTGGGCCCAGCGCGGCCGCTTTCGCTTCGCCGTGTGCGCCATGCGATGAGCCACCTGGTTCGCGTAGGCCCAGAAGAAGCCCACGCCAGCGACCATGAGCGCCGTGGGCCCATGGCCGAGCGGGACGGCGATGCCGAGCAGGAGCAGCGCCTTGACGAAAAGCAGGACGTTGAGGTCGCCCCAGACGTCGAAGAGGCTTCGGCTCGCGATGTCGTACTCGAAGTTGTGGTGCCACTGGAACTCGACGCAGGGCACGCCGATGAGCGGAAGCCGACAGAAAGACGGGTCGTCGAGCACGACGTGCAGCACGCCGCTGTAGAAATCGACCCAGAAGTAGAGCGCGACGAAGGTGAGGAGCAGCGCCGGCAGGCTCGGCGCGAGCACGAAGCCCGCGACGACCGTGAGCAGCACGGCGGCGACCATGGGCTTGAACCGGCGCTGGTAAACGGCGTGTCCGGTGTCGGCGACGAAGGCCGTCTCCGCGCTCATCTCCAGGCCGTCGTCGCGATGCTGGCGGATCCGGTGGCCCACCATGGCGTTCAGCCAGTCGTTCATGTCCGCAAAGTCGCCACGGCGAGGAAGCGGATCACGGTTCGGAAGGGGACTTGAAACGGCGCTTTGCGTCACGACGGGCCTCGCCCGCGCCCTAGACCCTCCGTTGGCAAGGGTCAACTCCTGGGGAACGATGGGACGTGCGGAAGCGCCCTTCGTTGCTTCTGCGCGCTTCCCCGGTGCCTCGTCGGACCGCCTCGCTCGGACGGCGAGGCTTCACGGGCTCGCCCGTCGAGCCTACGACCCTCCCGTGAACGTCACTTGCGCGACCACCCCAACGCAGGCGGGCGCGAGCCTGCCGCGGCGGATCGTGCGCGCCGGGGAGGCGCGGGCGCGCTTCGGACCCTTGGCCGACCGGCTCTTCGCCGCGCTCGGCCGCGGCGACCCGCTGGCCGACGACGCGGTGACAGCGCTCGCCGGGCGCCGAGATGCCGGGGCCCTCCTGCAGCGCGGCTGCGCGGGCCACGTGCTCGGCGACGCTCCGCCGGCGCTTCGGCGCTTCTTCGATGCAAACCACCAGGTGCCCGGCTTCGTGGACGAGGCCCGGGCCCGCCGGGGGGCGCGGATCTTCTTCCGGGCGGGCATGGCCGGGGGCATCACGCTCGGGGCCAAGTCGCTCATCGGCGGATACTGCGCCCCCGCCGGCAACAAGCCTCTGGCCTTCAGCGGCGCTCTGGAGCGACGCATGAGCCGCCGTCTCGCCGAGACCGGCCGCTTCGTGGTGGCAACGCACGAGGAGGACGGTCTGCATCCGGGCCGGCCGGGCTGGGGAATCACGCTCCGCGTTCGGCTCATGCACGCGCAGGTGCGTCAGCTTCTCACGCGCGATCCGCGCTGGAGCCCGGACTGGGGCGTGCCCATCAACCAGCACGACATGCTGGCCACGACGCTGCTCTTCAGCTCCGTGTTCCTCGAAGGTTGCCGCGAGTTCGGCGTGCCCATCGCGCCGGACGAGGCGGACGACTTCGTGCATCTCTGGCGCTGGTCCGGATGGCTCATGGGCGTCGACCCGGCCTTGCTTCCCCGGAGCGACCGCGAGGGCCGGCGCCTCACGCGCTTCATCGCGCTCACGCAGGGTCCGCCGGACGACGACTCCCGGGCTTTGACCCGCGGCCTGCTCAGCGCGCCCGCGCCATCCGGCGCGCCGGCCTTCGAGCGCTGGCTCGCCCGCTCTCAAGGCGCGCTCGGCGAGGGCTTCTGCCGCGTGCTCCTCGGCGACGAGCTCGCCGACGGCCTCGGCCTGGCCCGCACCCGGGCCCGCCTGGTGATCCCGAGCATTCGGACGGCGCTCACGCTCACCCGCCTGCTCCTGCCCCCCGCAGCCCGCGGCCCGCTCCGCGCACGCGCCGAGCGCTTCGGCGAGCGCTACTGGGACCGCAACGTGCGCCTCGGCCTCGATGGCCTCCCGGCCACCTTCCGCCTCCCCTCCCGCCTCGAAGGCGCCCCGCGCACGGAAGCAGGAAGTTAGGTCTCCGACTCCGTTTCCGTTTCCGTTTCCGTTTCCGTTTCCGTTTCCGTTTCCGTTTCCGTTTCCGTTTCCGACTCCCTCCCCGGCGAGTCCGGCTTGCCCCGGGCCCGGACTCGCTCTCGCGTCCACGCGCCCGCCGTCAGTGTGTCCAAGAGCGCCTCCAGCTCGAGTACGCGCAGGGCGGTCTCCGGCGTGTCGTCGCCGCTCGCCACCAGCCGTGCCCGCTCCACATAGGCCGCGGCGATGGAGCGGCGCCGGGCCTCGATCTCCAGGGCGCGGGTTCGTGCCTCCCGGGCCCAGGCGACCTCGTCGGTGCCGTAGGCCAGCCGGTCGAAGCGGAAGGTCACGCTCGCTTCGAGCTGAAGGTCGTCATCGCGGGAAACCCGCGCGCGCTCTCCGCCTTGGTCCGCCAGGTCGATGGTCTGGCCCCGGGAGGCTTCGAAGCGCAGCACCGGGAGCCAGCCCGCGCGCCGGTCGCGGCGTGCGGAACGCCGGGCGCGGTCCGGGTCGAGCGAGGGAATCGCCGCGGCCTCCAGGAGCAACTCCAGGCTCGGGATTCCAGGCTCACGGAAGGCAGGAGTGGGCGGCTGGGCGCGGGCCACGGTGGGCGTCGCCACGAGCGCCGGTAGCGCCAGCGCCGCCACGAGAGCGGCGCGGCGACGTCGCGCCAGTGGCCACCGGAGCGTCGCGCCCACGAAGCGTCGCACCCGCTGATCGGCGCCCGCGAGGCGGCGGCTCGAGCGCGCCGCCAGCCGCAGCTCCGGAGCACAGGCCGTGAGGCCCAGCGAAGCGCAGAGCGCCAGGAGAAACACCGGCGGCGTGCGCGGCCCACGGCGGAAACGCCGGGTGCCCGCTGCGGCGTTCCCGAGTCCCGCCTCGTCGAGCTCGAGTCCTCGGGCGAGGGGGCCGCGCTGCGCGAAAGCGTTGCGGCGCACACGATGGCGGCGGTGCACAGGATGGCGGCGGTGCGCCGGATGGCGGCGGCGCGCGGTGAGGCGTTGCATGGCGCGCTCCTCGGGCCGGCGCCCCCGCGCATGCGCCGGCGCCGACGTGCGGCGCCCCCGCAGGTGGACCGGCGCCCCCAGAGCGGGGGCGCCACGTGGCTCGAGCGCCGACGCTCAGCGTTCCTCGAGGGCCGCGGCTTCTGCCGCCAGCGCCGCGTCGCCCGGTTCACGCTCCATGAGCTGCGCGTAGATGGCCCGGGCCCGATCGCGATGTCCCTGCGCCGCGAGAATGCGTGCCATGGTGCGCGTCGCGATGGGCTCCTCGCTCGGGCCGCCGGCCCTACGCGAGGCCTCTTCGCCCGGCCGGGAGGCGGGGGGCGTCGCCGCCATGAGGCTCGGGGGGATCTCGCGCGCCGTCAGCGCCCGCGCCACGTCCACGGCGTAGCTTGCCGCGCGCCGGGCACGGCGTAGCGGCGCGCGGTGGTAGGCGCGGATCCGCTTCATCAATCGATGGCGAGGCAGCGTCTCCGGTGTTCGCACGCCCACGCGCCGAGCCTCGGCTTCGAGCTCCTCGCGGGTCCAGCTCGCGAGACGCCTCAGGTCCACGCCGCCACCCGGGCGCGAGCCCTCTCGCCGTGCCGGTTCAGAGCCACGCGAGCGTCTCCGGCGCCCGGTCCTCGGCGGCCGCGACCGCCGCTCGCGCGGCGTCTCCGTCCTGGCGGATCTGCGCGACGAGCGCGTCG
>JBCCAW010000863.1:0-1558 GCA_039814655.1 Myxococcota bacterium
CCCGGCGAAGACGCCCGCGCCCAGCATCCAGCTGGGGGCCGCGGGCCCGAGCACCACGGCGGCGAGCACCCCCAGGCCGAAGGCGACGCCGCCGGCCATCGGTACGCGCTGGGGCGCGCTCACGACGGCTCGGGCGTCAAGGCGTCGAGGCGCGCTTCGAGGGCCGCGCGCTGCTCGGCGAGCTCCCCGGGTGCGGCCTCCTCCGCCCGGCTCTCCACGTGCGCCAGCGCCCGCTGGAGCATGCGCCGCGCGTCGTCCGTGTGTCCGAGGTCCGTGAGAAGCCGGGCCGCTTCCTCGAGGAACTCGGCCCGCCGGGCCTTCAAGGAGCCCGACGCGAGCGTGGTCCAGAGGTCCGCCGCCCGGTCCGCCTTGCCGCGCGCTTCGTAGATCACCGCCAAGCGTTCGGCCGAGGGCACGGGCAGGTCGCGCATGCCCCGGGCCCGGTACATCGCGAGCACGCCCTCCAAGCGCTCCACGGCCTCGTCCTCGCGGTCCGCGTCGTCGAGGGCGAGGCCCAGCTCCTGGAGCACCTGGTGGTCCGCGTCGCCCATGAGCCTTGCGGCGGACTCGAGTACGTCCACGGCCTCCGCCGCGTGGCCCTTCCGCCGCAGGAACTGACCCATGACGAAGTAGGCGCGGTAGTCGTCGGCGAAGGCCTCCACGGCGGCCTCGAGGTGCACCATGGCGCGCTCGAAGTCGTCGTCGTGGTCCGCGATCCGCGCCAGCTCGATGCGCGCGGAGAGCAGCGGTTCGCCCACTTCGTCGTCGGCCAGGCTCTCGAGGAACTCCTCGAGCGCTTCGCGACCGCCGGCCCGGTCCATGCCCTCGTCTTCCTCCGCGTCCGCGTCCGCATCCGCGTTCGCGACGGGCCGGAGCCGCGCCCGGGCGACCTCGAGCCAGAGGTAGCGCGGCGCCTCGGCCTCGGCGAGCAGGGCGTCGAGGCGCTCCCGGGCCTGTTGCACGTCGCCGTCGTGGAGCGCGAAGAGCGCCGCGCGGAGTTCTTCGCCGTAGCCGTCGAGCTCTTCGGCCTGGGCGTCGTCCCAGGTGCTCTGCAGATACGACCAGCGCGTGTCGTCGTCGATCTCCTCCACCACCGCGGCGGCGCGCGCCGCGTCCTGGTCGAGGCGGTCGCGCACCTGCCGGGCCTTCTCGCGTACGGCCTCCGAGCCGGCGATCTCGAGGGCCTGGTCGAGCTCTTCGTGGGCCATGGGCACGTCGCCCTGGGCGATGAGGCGTTCCGCTTCGCGCACGCGCGCTTCGGCCAGCGTGTCGAGGCACGCGACGATGCGCTCGGCCACGGCCTCGCGCTCGGGTCCCGGCTCGAGGCGGTCGTGGAGACGCTCGAGCGTGAGCCGCGCGCCGCCCGTGTCGCCGCGATCGACCTGCGCGTCGGCCTTCTCGCGGAGCGCGTCCAGCGATGGGCCGCCGAAGATCTTCCCAAAAAGCCCCAAGTCCCGCTCCGCTACTTCTTCTTGCCGAGGCTCTTCTTCTCGCGGAGCTCGATGCGCTGCCGGGCGCTTCGCCGGAGCGCGCCGGGCACGTTCTTGTTCTTCGCGAG
>JBCCAW010000852.1:0-1643 GCA_039814655.1 Myxococcota bacterium
CGTCCGGCGAGGGCTTCAAAGAAGAGGTGCTGAACTACCACGCCAACGGCGATGCCTATTGGGTGGACATCGAGGTGCGCCCGCTCCGCGACGAGACGGGAGCGCTGACGCATTTCGTGGCGGTGCAGCAGGACGTGACCGAGCGCCGCCGCGCGGAAGCCGACCGGGCGGAGACGCTGACGGCGCTTCGCGACAAGAAGCTCCGCCTCGAGGCGCAGGCGAAGGCGCTCCGCGCGGCCCGGGACGAGGCCATGAACGCCAGCCGCGTCAAGTCCCAGTTCCTGGCCAACATGTCTCACGAGATTCGTACGCCCATGAACGGCGTGCTCGGCATGCTGGCGCTGGCCGAGCAGACGGACTTGCCGGCGGAAGCCGTCGACTACGTGCAGACGGCACGGAGCTCAGCGGAGGCGCTGCTCACGATCATCAACGACATCCTCGACCTGTCGAAGATCGAGGCCGAGAAGCTCGAGATCGAGCGCGTCCCTTTCCGGCTGACGGAAGAGCTGACGGCGCTCCGTGGGGTCTTCGATGCCGGAGCACGGCAGCGCGGGCTCCGCCTCGAGTTCTCCGTCGACGCGGGGGTGCCGAGCACCGTGCTCGGTGACCCCGTGCGCCTGCGTCAGGTGCTCACGAACCTCGTCGGCAACGCGCTCAAGTTCACGAGCGAGGGCGAGGTGGTCGTGCATGTCTCG
Organism: Myxococcota bacterium; assembly: GCA_039814655.1. Taxonomy (GTDB): domain Bacteria; phylum Myxococcota_A; class Polyangia; order Polyangiales; family Houyiibacteriaceae; genus CALCTH01. Next base: position 696 of record JBCCAW010000852.1, read on the forward strand.
ACGGATCCCGCCGCTCCGGGCACCCATCTCCGCTTCGCCGTGCGGGATACGGGCGTGGGCATTCCCGAAGAGAAGCAGAAGCAGGTCTTCGCGGCCTTTACCCAGGCCGACGGCTCCACCACGCGCAAGTACGGCGGCACGGGTCTCGGGCTCGCCATTTGCGCTCGCCTCGTGCAGCTCATGGGAGGGGAGCTCCGCGTAGAGAGCGCTCCCGGCGAGGGGTCGACGTTCTCCTTCGGCTGCCGTCTGCCGGCGACGGACGCCGTGCCCGCGGGCCGCTCCCACCTTCCCCCGAAGACGCCGCTGCCCGCGCTGCACCTTCTCGTGGCCGAGGACAACGCCGTGAACGCGCTCGTCGCGCGGAAGCTCCTGGAGAAGGCCGGGCATCGCGTCACGCTGGTCACCGACGGGCGGGAAGCCGTGGCGGCGGTGCGCGAAGCGCCGGCGGACTTCGACGCCTGTTTGATGGACATGCAGATGCCGGAGATGGATGGCCTCGAGGCGACGCGCGCCATTCGGCGCTTCGAGCACGAGGAGGAGCGGCCCAGGATCCCCATCGTCGCCCTGACGGCCAACGCCATGAAGGGCGACGATGCCGCGTGCCTCGCCGCGGGCATGGACGCCTACGTGACGAAACCCGTCCGGATCAAGGACGTCGAGGACGCGCTGCGGCGGGTCCTCGAGCGGCCCTTGGCTGCCTGAGCCTCGCCCTTTGCATGCGCCGCGGGGGGCGCTCGTGCGAGGCTTGTGCGCGTGCCGCGTCGCCGCATCGGGCTGGTCGTCGGAGTCCTCGTCCTCGCGGGGCTCAGCGTCGTCTTCGAAGACCGCTTCTGGGGTACGGCCGACCCAGCCACGGAGCCGCCGGTCGCGGCAGACCCCTTCGCGTCGCCGGCGCCGAGCCCTCGGCAAGCCGCGCGCGCACGGCGCGACGAGCGCAACCGCGCTGCC
>JBCCAW010000845.1:0-1682 GCA_039814655.1 Myxococcota bacterium
CCGAACTGCGCGAGCCGGTCCACCTCGGCGTCGAAGTCCTCGGCGGAGACATCTCCGCCGCCCGGGCCGTGCCCGAGCAGCGCGGGCGCGGCGACGCGCAGGTCCCGCGGCAGCGCCTGGCGTACGCGGTCCCAGCTCTCGGGCCCGCCGGTGAAGCCGTGGAGGAGCAAGAGCCCCGGCGCCGTGCCCCCGCTCACGAGCCGCGGACGCCTTCGGCCGCGGCGCCCTCAAGCGCCCGGAGTGCGGTCACGCCGCTCTCCGGTGCCACGCGCGCGTGCACCAAGGAGGCCCCCGGTCGCGCGAGCGCATCGGCGAGGGCCTTCGCGAGCGCCTCGGCCCCGTCGCAACGCACGTAGGGAAGCTCGGCCATGCGTGCGGCCCCCTCGAGGCTCGGGGCGCCGGCCATGGCGAAGAAGCGCTCCCGCTCGGCGCCGCGCCCGGCGGCCTCGGCCCACGCGCGGACCGGGAGCAAGTCGAAGATGCGTCCCCCGGCGTTGTCGACGACCAGCACGACGAGTGGCGTCGTCGCCCTCGCCGCCAGCACCAGCGCGCCCACGTCATGGAGCGCCGCCACGTCCCCGAGCAGGAGGAGCGTGGGCGTCTTCGTCGCCGTCGCGAATCCCGCGGCCCCGGCGATGAGCCCGTCGATGCCGCTGACGCCGCGCTGGGACACGACGCGGACGTCCTTGGGCGGCGCGAAGGCGTCCGCCAGGCGTACCGGGAGGCTGTTGCCCAACACGAGCGCGCCGCCCGCCGGGAGCGCGTCCACCGCGGCGCGGGCGACGTGGGCCTCGCCGTAGGGCCGCGCCAGCCGGGCGGCCTCCCGCTCGAGCAGCGCCCGCAGCCGCTCGCCCCGCGGCGCCTCCGCGGCCTCCGGGCCGGTCAACGCGGGAGGCTCGAAGCCGTCGCACGCGGCGCGGAGAGCCGCCGCAGGCTCCCCCACGAGGACGTCCGTGGCGGCGCCGCCGGCGTCGGGGAAGCGGTCCGGGAGCGGATGGGTGCCGAGGGTCCAAAAGGCCGAGCGCGGCACGGCGGCGTAGCGTAGCCAGCCGGCGCCGACGGGGGGCGCCCCGAGCTGCACGAGCACGTCCGCGGCGAGCGCCTCGCGTCCGCCGTCGCTCTTCAGGAGCGCGTCGAAGCCGGGTACGGCGCCGGGCAGACCGCGGAGGCCGCTCGTCACGTCGGCGAGGAGCGTGAAGCCCGTCGCCTGCACGAAGGCCATCGCCGCCTCCCGAAGCGCCGGCGTGACCCGCTGAGGCCCGGCGGCGAGAACACCGCGCTCGGCCCCGGCGCAATCCGCCGCGAAGGCGGCGAGGCCCCCCGGCGAGGGCGTGAGCACGGGCAGGTGGTGCCGGGGCGGAGCGCCGGGCTCGGCCGGCGTCGCGCCGGGCTCGAGGGGCTTCCGCGCCCGCAGGTCCAGGTGTACGGGTCCCGGGAGCGGGTGCCGCGCGGCGGCCGCGGCCTGAGCGCCCTGGCGCAGGGCCGCCTTCGCCGCGGGCGCGTCCCCGACGCCCAGGTCCACGAAGACCCTCACGTAGCGCCCGAAGAGGTGCTCTTGCGCCGTGGTCTGGTTGGCCGCCGTGCCGTGGAGCTCCGGCGGCCGGTTGGCCGTGAGCACCACGAGCGGCAGCCGCGTGGCCGAGGCCTCCATGAGCGCCGGCAGGTAGTGCGCGGCCGCCGTC